>NZ_BAXD01000001.1:0-305127 GCF_001310395.1 Halolactibacillus sp. JCM 19043 | reverse complement strand
CCGCTAGTAATCGTTACAGTAGGTTTCGGAATCATTCAAATCAACACAGCTCTAAAACGCTTAAAACCATGCAAATGAGTAGACAACGGTTTCGGAATCATTCAAATCAACACAGCTCTAAAACATGTCTTTATAAACAGGATAATCACGCTTTGTTTCGGAATCATTCAAATCAACACAGCTCTAAAACTGAAAGTTTGTTTTTTGTGGATTATAACCAGTTTCGGAATCATTCAAATCAACACAGCTCTAAAACAAAGAGTTAGAGGGTGGAAGCGGTCTATATGTTTCGGAATCATTCAAATCAACACAGCTCTAAAACCTCGCAGACAAAAATTCGAGGTTTCGTAATCGCGCCGTTCGCACATGGCAAAGCTTCAGAATTGAATGATTTATGGTTAAACATTTAATTTTCAAGGACCATTTTTTACAATTATAACACATTTTCATAACTAAGATAATAATCTTCATCTAAAATATACTGCCAAAAACCTTTCACCGTTCTTGGTTCGATAAACAAAGCGGTAACATTGTTCAGCGATAAATAATTTCGTGTTTCTTTTACTTGTTCTTCTGTTAAATATGAACACGTATTAACAAAGATCAATAGCTTTTTTCTTGATTGATATTTAAATAGCTGGATGATATCTGCGATCTTGTCATTTACAGATACCGCTTGATTATTGATTTTTATATTTAAGGCTTTAAATAATGCTGGAAAAGTAATCTCTGTTATTTGAATATCTAAGTCATGATCTAGTAATTGATCACTGATGATGTCATTTATGGACATCATCAGCTTCTCTAATTCGGTTTTGACTATTGGGTCATCATTTAATTGTGATTCAAGATCTGTATATATGTGCTTTAAAATTGTCGCTGAATTTAATTCGAATCCTAAAATATCAGTAATAACAAGCAGTTCAGATGATTTTAGCGATTGATAGCTTTGATCATATAATTTTAATGGACTCACTTCATAATTAAAAATTGCTTGGACAAAATCTGAAAATAACGTCGCATTGTCTAGTACTAAAATTGGTGAATTTTCTAATGTGATGGACTCATCAAACACCGGATAATTAAGTTTCATCATAATCATCTCCTAAAAAGACAATGCGTCGGTCCGTATTCGCAATTGAACTATCTCTTTCCCCACTTAAGTAAATCATTTTGGCAAATTGTTTCTCTGTTACGGTTAATAACGTAATTAAACCGGCGTTCGGTGTATGCTTTTTTAAGCGAGCGACCATTCCCGCTTTAGCCGTGCCATTTAATAAGATCTTGCTGTAAACAGAGAATTGATGCATAATAAATCCTTCGTCTATTAAAAATTTCCTGAATTTACGGTAAAGCTTTCGATCATTGGCGGTTTCCGTTGGCATATCAAACATAAGAATCATCCGCATATAGCGATAACTCATACCTTGAACACAGGAATATCCGTTAGTTCCGCTTCACCGTTTAGTACTTTAATGACCTTTTTCGTATAGTCTTGGACGATATTAGTCAAGTACATCTGTTGGAAATTATAGACGTAGTTATTCGTAAACAGCTTAAAGAGCTGCCGCTTGATCTGCATGAATTCTTTTTCTCTATGTTCAAAGACAATTTGATCCACTAATGGCCGAAATGGTTCCATGATGTCACTGGCTAAATTAAAATCATTAAACTGATTCATATGCTTCATACCGATCTGCGTTAAACAACCCGCTTTCACGATTTCTCGCGCAAACACACTAAGTAGTAACGTATAACCGTAATCTAATGCGGCATTAACTGTTGTTTGTAATTCACGAGAGAAGGAGTTATCAAATAGCGATTGAAAGTAAATCCGCGCCGCATGTCCCTCACGATTTGTTGGATCAAACAACTCCAATCCATCATATAATCTTAAAATCGATTGGGACTTGTCATAATGTTCAATCTCTCTTAAATATAGATGTTGATTGAGAATTTTTTGCGCGATGATCTCTGTCCAGACTGTTTGTCTTGTTTCTTCTTCCCATATGACTTGTTTTGCAAGTTGCAGACTACTATCGTGTCTACCAAAGTAAGGCATCAATTTTGCGGATGGTAACCGTTTGTCATCACAGAATATCACAAGGATATTCTCATCTACTAAGCGTTTTAACAACATCGTCGTTAACGTTATATCTGTTGTCTCAAGAATTAAGATATCAATTTCTGATAAGTGAATCACTTCTTGCTTTTCAGAGGTTTTAAACAGTAACGCGTTATTTTTATAGGCTAGTTTTGAATGCTGATTGACTACAACTGTTCGCCATCCCATAATCAGACCTCTTTCCTTGTTTCGTATAGACCTGTGACTGATTGATAAATGATTTTAGAAGTTAGTACTTCCTTTGTACTTCTGTAACGTGTTTCTCCAATCTTCACTCCGAAAAAATTAAAATCTGCAGAAGGTTTCATCTTATTTAAATCCATCAATGTTATAAACGAAGCTACTATTTCTTTGATTTCTGCTTGATTGAATGATTCTTTATAAGCGTTCCTTATTTTTTCTACCTTGGACAAACTAAGTACATATTTCTGACCGAATTCAAGAACACAATTCAGTAATTCTGAAAATTGATGTTTATGATCGTATATATAGTTCTCATAATCAACATTTTTAAATTGTGAATTTACGTATTTATTACAGTAATAAATTAAATTGACAAGATGTTTTGGTAGAATAAATTGATTTCCCTTTTGTAGTTCGCTTGCACCAGTAAGTATTCTGCGCTTACCATCTTCAAATTCAAATAATGTATTAAGTGGTACTTTATATTTAAAGATAGGATTGACATATCCTCGATCTTTCAAATATTTCTCTCTATCCTTCTCAAAGACAGTGCGATCCATTATATTTATACCTAGAATTTCATTCACAACTTTTGCTTTTTTCCCTTTTTCATGAGTGAAAATAATCGAGTAGGCAATATTCGGAGAGCCATAGCCCCATATTTAGTTACATCTAAATGATCCTTGATTGGTATCAATTTATTATTTGCACCTTTAGCTTTTATATTTATATCAAAAAATTGACCACTATTTGTTTCTGTTTTCTTCACAACGTTCATCTGATGATAACTTAGCACCCGATTAATCTTCGCTAAGTCCCTCGCCTTATCCCAGGCAATCTCACCATTCTCATCAGGTAGTTTATCTTCTTTACTAAACCGTTCAATCAAGTTCGTGTAAAATTCCTTTTTCGCCGTCGCTTTGTTTTCTTTAAATGCACTTGTCTTACGGTATTCACCATACACAAAGTCAGGAATAAGTTGTGGATATAAGCTCATCAGTAACCGGGCTACTACCGCATTTAAATACGCATCATGTGCATGATGATAATCATTGATTTCCCGGACTTTATATAAACCAAAAGCTTGTCTAAATTGACTTGTTAAGGCTGACTTTAATGTCACGATCTTAACAGCTGGTTCATCTAACTCAGGATTGTTATAACGTTGATGTAAGATGCTTGCGACATGCTTTGTTATTTGCCGCGTTTCAACGAGTTGCCTTCTAATAAAACCAGCTTTATCATCAGCAGTAAGTTTTATCTTCGTTAAGTTATCAAATTTACGCTTAGAAATCAGTTTTGAGCGATAAAGAGAGGTCCAGTATGGTTTCATTTTTTGGACTACATCTTTATTCGGGACATCATCTGATTTACCACGGTTTGATTTTGATGACACTAATACGCGATTATCAATCGAGTTATCCGTTGTAAAACTTCTCGGGATAATATGGTCAATATCATAACTTGATAATTTGTTGATATCGAGTTCTTGGTTGGTATACATATCTCTGCCGTTTTGAAGGTAGTAAAGATATAAGCGATCATTTTTAAGCATGTCTTGGTCAACGGGATGTTTTTTCAGTAAATCACTTTTTTAACTCTTTTAATGCACCTTCAACGTTATTTAATCGTTCTTTTGCATTTTGTTGCCCTTGAGATGTTGTTTGGTTCTCACGTGCCATTTCAATCACAATTGACTCTGGCTCATACCCCATAATCCCCACAATCTCGTCAACGATTTTTAAGCTCTGTAAGATGCCTTTCTTGATTGCTGGACTTCCAGGGATTTGGTCGACGGCGTCTTTTAAATCATTTGATTCAAGATTGAGACGTGCTTCTTCAATCGTCTTTTTAAACGAAAGATTGTCATCATTGATCAGTTGCATAAAGTTACGATTAATGTTTTTCTTCGGACCATCGTCTTCGATTAAATAATCAAGGATCGTCTTTTGCGTCCGTTCATCTTTAATACTGTTAATCAGTTTTGCCGATAGTCGTCCCCACCCGGTATAATGGCGACGCTCTAACTTCTTAAGTGTCGCTTGATCAAACAGATCACTAAACCCTTCTAACTGTTTACGAATCATCTCTCTATCTTCAAAGACCGTTAAGATTTTAACTAAGTCTTCAAGTCGGTCGGCATATGCCTCGTTATCTAAGGTGTCACGAGAAATACCCAGTTTTAACAAGTCGTGATAGGTTTTTAATGACGCATTAAATTTCTTCTCAATCCCTTGTACTTTCGGGTTTTCAAGTTGATAGTCATTTCTTAAATAATCTTCAAATACTTTCAGTGAGACCGTGCGATGTAGTTTAAACAAGTTTTGATAAATGTCACGTTTTTCTTTGCTTGAGAAGTTACATACTTGTCCTTGTTCATCTGAGTATTTTACTTTCGTCAATTCATTAAACACATTAAACTTCTGCAGCAACATACTATGCTTCGGTAACACTTTTTCGTCAGGTAAATATGTGTCACTATTCGTCATCTTTTCAATAAACTTCTCAGCTGAACCCACAAGATTAACTTCATTTTTTATATTCCATGGTCGAACCGCTTCACCGCCTTCTCGCTCTATCCAGGCAAACTCACTTTGTCCTTTGGCGAGTGGACCAACATAATACGGAATACGGAACGTTAATAGCGATTCAATCTTTTCTTTGTTGTCTAATAAGAACGGATAATACTGTCCTTGATTTTCGATGATTGTTTTTAGTTCGTGTAAATGGATTTGATGAGGAATGACCCCGTTATCATATGTGCGCTGTTTTCTTAGGAAACGCTCTTCATCAATTTTTTTAATAAAGGCTTCGGCCCCGTCAACCTTACTCAATTCCTTTTTCATAAACTTATAAAAGCTTTCTTCAGTTGTTTTTCCTTCAATATAGCCGGCGTAACCATCCTTTGCTTTATTTCTAAAGATATCAAAGTAGCGATCTGGTCGCTCGGCTTTCACTAGCGTTTTCAGTGCTTGTAAATCTTGTTTATGCTCGTTGTAACGCGCGATCATTGAACTTGATAGTGGTGCTTTTGTATGTGGTTCAGCGCCGTCTAAAATACCCGACAGTTCAATCGCATCATGAACGTCTTTGGCAGCAAGGAATAACTCCCGGTAATCTTCACCGATTTCTGCAAGCAAGCTTTCAACATCTTCTTCATAATCTTCTTTTCCCATGTCTAACTTACGGTCTTCATCAAGTGAAAATGGCTTTTTAAAATTCCCTTGATTGCCAACCATTAATTTCAGGAATTGATGGAACGTCCCGTTCGACTTTTCTGTCTCAACTTTATGTAAGACACTTTCTGCTTTTCTTGATTTCGATACTTTGGCTGTTAATTCCGCTTCAACCGATAAATCTTCTGGGATCCGATTAATGTAAGTGTCATCAGGTTGCAGATGAAAGGCTTGGTTGTATTGATGTAGAAACGATTTAAACGTCTCTCTGACCGCATCATTTGATGCATGTTCTGTGCTTAATTCACCTTCAATAAGGAAATGCCCACGGAACTTAATGATATGCGCAAGCGCTAAGTATACTAAACGCAGGTCTACTTGTTGATCGGTATCTGCTAAATATTTTCGTAAGTGATAGATGGTTGGGAATTGGTTATGATAGGCGACATCTTCTTCCATCGTACCAAAAACCGGATGTCGATCATGATCCTTATCCATCGGCACAATAAAACTCTCTGTTAGACGGTGAAAGAAGTTCTCATCAACTTTTTTCATTTCGTCCATAAAGAAAGATTGTAAGTAATGCACGCGGTTTTTACGTCGGCGTAACCGACGTCTCGTTGTTCTGTTTACACGGCGCTCTTCCGCGGTGACACCTTCATCGAATAGTCGGACACCCCAAAAGTTTTTCTTCATCGATCCTTTATCATGATCGCCATTAATTTTCATCCGTCTTCTGATCAAGTCATGATCGTCACTTGTGACGCCCAACCGACACTGTTTGTCCCAATATCAAGACCAATACTATATGCCTTCTTCATCCAAAACCACTCCTTTATTGTGAATTATAGTTAATTTTTTAAAAAAGCCTTTTCAAAATTCTTTTTGTTTGTTACAATGATTGTGTTGGAGTTATTCAATTCAACATGGCGAGTTAAAATAAGGCTTTGACCGAAATCAACTTAAAGTTGCGCTGTCTCGGCGCTTTTTTTGTACACTTTTTTAATTAAAGCAACCCACATTCATGCAAACATTTGTCATATCGTGATGAATTTCGACTATGTAATCCCTTCCATCGTAACATATTTTCAAGTATTTTCAAATCTTTTTCTAATTATAGTAAGTTCAACCACCACAAAAGCCCCCTTTTTTTACTGTTAGGTGGATTGTATTTATCAAGAAGGACTAATTTCACATTTAAACATAAGAATCAGTTGTTTTTAGGAGGCTTACATGACTAAAATCAGCAAAAAGTCGGCTGCACTATTCGCTTGGATTATGCCATTACTCATACTTGGTATAATTTTATATTTTCCAATGCACAGGCATATGATGAAAATGACATAAAATCTATCAGCGGTAGATTGTCCAAGTTACCTGTTTTTAGCGTGGAAGTAACCTTTGAAGATGAACCTTATTTCATCTACAGATCCAAATTAATAATGACGAAGTAACACAAACAACCATTTCCCTTACCGATAACGCAAAAGACGATGAAGCACTTGTTCAAAAACATCATGCACATGACCTTGACTTAAACCATCTGGAATAACACTTAAGATATACGACCTGATTTACTATATTTTTATTATCACGATCAGTATATACGATAACGCACAAAAGCCTCTCCTACACAACAAGGCAGGAAAGGCTTTTTGTTTTAATTATAATCAGCGTTCTGTTATTCATTCACACACATCGTCTCTTCAACACCCTCTTCTTCTACTCTCGTCTTCAGTCTTATTATATACACGGTAACTATTGAGGCGATTAAGACAAGCATCACCTTAACCAGTAACAGCGGAATGAAATAAAGCGTCACAATGATTGACGGCCAAAGAAGCACAAGTGCTAGTATTTTTGTCTTTAACGGAATGCTTCGGTATTTGATATAGTCCTGAATGTACTTACCGAAGACTTTATGATGAAGGAGCCAGTGATACAGTCGCTCTGAACTTCTTAAATAGAAATAAGCTGTAAGCAGTAAAAATGGCGTCGTCGGTAAGACCGGGAGAAAGATCCCAATCGTCCCTAAAGCCAGTGAAAAAGATCCGATGATGATATAACTAACCTTTAATAGTTTATGGCGTGTCATGAAAAAACCCCTTCAGTATTTAACCTTGTCTCATCATATAACGAAAACATGAAAAAAGTAAACCATGAATGACTTCATTGGTTCACCTTTTTCATGTTTAGATAGGTTAAAAACAAGATGGGCTATACAACTAATCCCACCAGATACATAAAATAGTTCGTTACTACATCTTTTTAATAATATCCGCTGCCACTAACTGCCTGATAGGGTGACCATCGGTGTGCCTCCACCTGGATGAGTGGAGCCACCGGTAAAGTAAAGATTACGATAGATAGGATCACGGTTCTCAACTTTGAAAAATGCTTGTGAAACACTATTTGAACTCATACCGTAAATGGCGCCTTATAGGCCGCTGTCCGCTCCATCAAGTCCTTCGGTGTATAGAAAAACTCTTCTTCTATCCGCTCTTCTAACTGCACGAGACCAAAATGTTCAAGTTGCTGGATGATGCGCCGCTTCATCCCATGTATGGTTGCCTCATTCCAGACCAACTTGTCTGAAAGATGGGGCGCATTGATTAAGATGAAAAGATTGCCTCCACCAGGTGTCGCGCGCTCCGGTTCTGACACACTTGACTGACAAATATAAATCGTCGGTGTTTCAGGTACATCTAAATCGTCAAAGATGGCTTCAAATTCTTGTGTATAGTCTACTGGAAAAAAGACATTATGATGTTTTAAGACATCGTATGTCTGATTGATCCCAACAAGCCAAACAAACCCTGACAATGACACGTCTTTTTTACGTAAGGCGTAGCTCAGTGGATGGTGTGACATAAACGTCTGATAGGCCGTTAACGCATCGGCGTTCACAATGACAACATCACTATCATAGAAGATATCTCCTACCTCAACGCCAATGACACGGTCATGTTTCTTTCGAATCTTCGTCACGTTTTGATTGTATTTAATGACAACGCCAAGTTCTTCTGCTAGACGGACAAACGCATCGACAATGGCGTATGTGCCTCCTCTTACACCCCAAATACCTTGTGAGCCTTCTAAATGCGCCATCATGGCGAATATCATCGGTGATTGGTATGGACTTGAGCCGACATACGTCGCATAGCGTAAAAACATCTTCTTCGTATAAGGATGCTCAAAGTAGTCATCTAGTAATGATGCTAATGTTTTAAACGGCTTGATTTTAATAAAATCTTTGATCAATGACGGTGATAATTGCGTCGTAAGTGGATACATCAGTTGACTAAAAAACTGCCGATGACTGATGTCATAGAGCGCTTTGCCTCTTCTAAAAATGCCTCATAGTTATCGGCATCGTGTCTACTAAATTCAGCGATTTGTTTTTTCACTGCCGCTTCATCACGAGAAAAATCTAAGTGAACATCCGGTGAGAAAAAGTTTCTCGTTCCGCTGTCAATCGGATAAAAATCAAGATAATCTTCAGGCTTTCGTCCAACAGATTGAAAAACCATGTCAAACACGTGTTTTAACGTCATCGTACTTGGACCTAAATCAAACTGATAAGGCCCTAAGGTAATAGGACGTAGTTTCCCTCCCGCTTCCTCGTTTTTTTCTAGAATCGTCACGTTGTAACCTGCATGTGCTAACCTTATGGCAGCTGATAAGCCGCCTAACCCTGCGCCAATGACTAAACAATCTTTCATTGATATCGCCTTCCTTTCCAGATGTAACCTCGGTGCGTGAGACTTTTATACATTGAATCGACACCGATGCCGATCATAAATAGAATACTAAGGGGTATAAAGAAACTCAGCCATTTAGGCACTGCGTTTCTCCAGTCAATGACTAGCTTCGTTAAAACCATCAAACCGTAACTGAATAAAACATATCTAACATCTACCCATGGAAGGAAACAAAACGGTAAAAGAAATAGCACCGTATAATAGCTCATCAACCCTAACATATAGCCTACTTTCTTATTGAACAAGCTAAACATATTCTTTTGAAACCCCAGCCAGACGGATTGAAAAGAATGATACATACGCATCTGAACGAATGGGTCTACTTTTAGTAGGCGAACCGGTTGATTCAGTGCTTTTTGTTTTTTCATCAGTGACATATCATCTAATAACGACGTTCTAATCGCTTCATGGCCCCCAGCTTTTTGATAACTATTTTTTTCAATCGCGATAAAGCCACCATGTGCTGCCGCGAATCTCGGCTTATGCGATTGGGTCACGTATTTAAGTGGCAAGTGCATGAGCACGGTAAACAACATCATCGGCACCATCAACTTTTCAGCTAAAGTGACCACATGTTGTTTCGGAAAACCTGAAATCATGCCTGTTTTCTGTGCCTTTAACACCGGTAAAATGCTTTCAATCGCCAACGGCATGAGTCGCACATCCGCATCTAATAGTAAGAACCAATCGCCTTGCGCTCGTTCTGCTAATTGATGACAGGCAAAACTCTTTCCTAGCCAGCCTTCTGGTAGTTCTCTACCTTCATAGACCTTAAGGGTAGGATAGACGGATTGTAAGTCCGTTAAGATTTCCCCGGTCTTATCAACAGAGTGATCATTTAATACGAGTACGTCAAGTGGAAGGATTGATTGATTATAGACGGATTCTATACACGCTTTAATATTATCTTCCTCATCCGTGCTGGGATAAGGACACTGATCGTCGGTAAGTCATCTAAAGGTACGTTCGCACTCACGATTTTTTCAGGTGGTAAAAAATAACGCAGATTAACCACAACAAACCATAATTGAATGACTTGAATGATGATAATGAGACAAATAGCCGTTGTCATCGCTTTGTCCTCTTAAAGGCATCCAGCCAATCACTCGTTGAGCGCGAAGACTTCAGGATTGACTGCCATGTGGGAGCTTTATAAAAGTGAGGATCATCAATCATCATCTGTTTTTGAATCCCGTATTGCTTCGTCATCAATGCCTCAGCTTGTTTTAGATATTCTCGCTTCGATTTGTCTTTTTTAGCGGTGATTAAACCCTTACCAATCATAACCGATACCACTGGTTTTTGTTCTTCTAAAAAGACATATTGTAATGTGACGGGTACGACATGGACGTGTTCTTTTAATGTCATGATGCGACCGAGTCCTGGTTCAAAAACAAATGGCACCGCTTCTTGGTGTTCGACCTTTCCTTGAGGAAACACCCAAATAGGTTGTTGCTGCGTCATGAGTTGATCCATATACTGAAACGTCTCGACTAATGACCGAGGCTTTGATTTATTCACACTAAACGCCCCACATTTACGGAAAAACGGGTAACGTTTCAGCCCGGTTTCATCCATCATCACATAATGATTTTGTTTTGTTAATGTTTCAACTAAATAAAATAAAATCAAACCATCCCACCAAGAACTGTGATTAATCAAATACAACACTGGCTTTTCCACTGGTGTTAACTGACCATGTACAACAATTTTCCCGAACTGCTTCTTCAATAAATAAAACTTAAGATAGCGATAGAACACCGACTTAAACAGGGAAGCATGTTTAGCGGTAATCATAACGGTATTTCCCTTCAGCTAATAGGATGAAAAGAACACTTAAGCCAAAGACGACAATCTCGTCATGCTTCAACGACAACAAACCAAACATCAACAACATCAGCTCAAAAATCAATGTATTCGTTCGGGCTAATGGTCTTGGACGCTCGAACAGTGGGAATAGTAGACTAAGTCCTGCCCCAATCACAAACCAACTAACAAAATTCGTAATGGGAATATTGAAGTAATGAACGGTCCCTGGGTTATACCACGTCCAAAATGATTCGAAGATCGCGACCGGATCTAAAATCAAATCAATTATCACAACCCATATACCCGTCTCAATCGCCCGGCGCCATTTACTTGTTTGACTTGCCATCAATAAACTATTTAATAAGACCCCCACCCAAGCTAGGGCAATCGTAAACGGCACACCTAACACGAGCGGACCGAGAACAGACGTATAATCATATTCCCCGAACGGAAAACCCGTCTCGACACTAAGTACTTCAATAAAAAATGTTACGACACCTACAATAGCACTCCCAACAAGTAATGCCTTCCCTTTTTGTTCAAATACCCAAATCAACTCGATGAGACTAACTGAGTAAAAGATGAGAAATAATGACTTAGAAAAAGCAAGCGCGTCAGGTACGGTGAAAAAGACTTGCAGAATAACACCAATCGTATACCATACTAAAAAAACAGGTAAGAGTATCGGTTTTCTTTTCATATGCTTTCACTCCCTATTATGTATAAAAACGTCTAAGTTACATGCTTATATACCCTTTTATCAAGCCTGTTAATCCCTCACTTTTGTCCGTTAAAATCGAGCGGTATTGATTAGGTACAAATCCTCCTTAAAAAATAAATGGCAGGAGAATCCTATCTTTTTCTCCTGCCGCTTATATGTGACTATCCGCTCTGTTATAGCGCATATAGACATTACCAATGAAGTGTAAACGTCTCAAACACGCCATCATTCATTTTCACAGTAATGAATACTTCTATTTGTTCTAAGTTCGTTTCCTTTAACGCCTCAACATCTAAAGAGGCATCATAATAATAACGTGTTCGCTCTTCTTCATAGACAGGCTCTTCATAATGATAAGATGCTGTATTATCATAGGCGTAGCCTTCCGCATCCATGGATGCGCCGGTATAATACTCTTCCATTGCTGGTGAAAGTTCTCTCGTCAACTGCTCCGTAATATCTTGATTAACCACTTGGCCCTCATGACTCCAAACTTCTAGCGTAACACTTTGAAGTCCAAAATCAGCTAACTGAAAATCTTTGATATTAAGTTCAAATCCAGCAGTAAGTTTACCATTATCTAAACCGATGTGATGCTGTAAAAAATCAAAGCGATTATACGACAGTTCATCATGTATAGGCAAATCACTTTCAACCGTCGACATCAGCCTTTTTGACCCATCTGTGCTTTCTTCAGTGACATTGAACGTATAATTGTTCGTGACCGGAAGTGATAACGTGACTTTATAGGTCGTATCACTTACATACGTTAATACGTGAGGCTTATTATCTTGCGACTGTGCGTCAATTAATTTTAGCGCATAAGTCGCATCAGGATTCGTTTCTTTTAACGTCACAAAGATATCGGCGGTGACCTCTTGACTGTCAAGTTCAGCCGATAAGTATTGAACGTCTACTGAATGAATATCACTATTTACTTCTTCTAAGTCACGATTGATTGTCTCTGAGATATTATATTCCATGTCTCTAACGAGTTGGTGTAAAAATTGGACCTCGTTATTTAACTGTTGATGTGTCTGATTGACACTATTGATGATGCTAAAGCCAAAGGTCATGACCACAACGAGACCAACCATCAATAACAACACAATAAGCTTATCTCTATTATCCTTCATTCTTTCACCTCAGTCTGATGATTTTTCAAACGAAACTCACCTTCTATAATGTTTAACATTATATACTAACGTATCAATTACATGACGATTATCAACACTTTTTTCAAATTATTAGAAAACATTCCAAACTAAGCGATTTAAACGTCTAATTATTGAGATACAAAAAAGTATTTAGTTTGTTCTCATAATACCTTCAATGATTTTTCTTTCCTCACAATGAAAAAGCACACGACAACAGTGATGTCATCGTATGCCTAAAAAGTTATATTATTTTTGTTTGCGCATCATATTTAAATATTCCACTGGTTGGTCGACTTTGACTTTTGTGATCATCATCGCATGCTTCGCCCGGTCAACGGGTTCGCCTTTATCGTCATATAGCTCTGTGATCGTCTGTTTAAAGTGTGAGAAGTTCGGACCAAAGAATTCGACTTCATCGCCAACGCCAAAGTTATTCCGTTGTTGGATCGTTGCGATTTGAGTCTCTTTATCATAATCTAACACAAGTCCCGCAAAATCATATTTCGGTAAGCGTTCTGGTTTACCGTATAATTGATCTTTATGCGTCGGTTCATGATAGTAAAAGGCGGTCGTTAAGTTACGCTGGGCGGCCTTCCAAATCTCCTCAACCCAAGCAGGATCTAGTTGATAGTTTTCAGGATCTTCAAAATACGTGTCAATGATTTTACGGTAGACGTTCACAACCGTCGCGACGTAGTGAATTGACTTCATTCGACCTTCAATCTTTAATGAATCAACGCCTGCTTCAATTAAGTCAGGTAAATGTTCCACCATACTTAAATCTTGTGAACTCATCGTATACATTTCATCCGCTTCATCTGATACTTCTGTTGCATCCTTTGTACCGTCTTCAAATAAATCATATTTCCACCGGCACGACTGGGCACATCCCCCGCGGTTAGCATCACGTGAGGTCATATGGTTAGACAACACACAACGACCTGAGTATGAGATACACATCGCCCCGTGAATAAACGCTTCTATCTCAATGTCAACTTTTTCTTTCATCTCACGAATCTCGTCAACCGATACTTCACGGGCTAAGACGACGCGTGGAATACCCTCATTTTTCCAAAACTCAGCCGTTTTCCAGTTGGCGATCGAGGCTTGGGTTGAAATATGCACTTCTAAGTCCGGTGCCGCTTCACGACAGGCTTGAATAAGCGCTGGGTCAGCCACGATGACCGCATGAATCCCGACATCATAAAGGGTCTTAAAGTACTCATGTGCGCCTTCTAAGTTCTCATTATGGGCAATAATATTTGTTGCCACGTAGACTTTCGAGCCGTATTTCTCCGCAAATTGAACGCCTTCACGCATTTCCTCAAATGTAAAGTTTCCCGCGTTAGAACGCAGGCCAAATTGTTTTCCCCCGATATAAACGGCATCGGCACCGTAATGAATCGCAAATTTTAACTTTTCTAAATTACCCGCTGGCGCAAGTAATTCTGGTTTTCTTCGTGTATGCTCCATCGTCCTTACCCCTTTTTAATAGATCTGTTCTTTGAAATAGAAACCCGTATCAAGCTGTCGGTCTTTAGGCTGAATCTGATAAATCGCTTGTTTAAATCGCGCTTTTTTCATTTGATAAGCGTCTTTGTCTTTTAGACATGTATCAATCGCTTCACGATAAATCGCGACAATGTGTTCATTGTATTCGGTAGGTTTTAGAATACCTTCGATTTTGAGCCCGTCAATCTGACCAGCTAGAATCTCATCTAAATGATCAATCATCATTAAATCCGATGTACTCATAATATGGGTGCCGTTGGCATCTTCAAAAATCGGATAATGTGTTTCTGATTTACGATCTTCTTTAATAAAGCGCGCAACCATTGGATCATAGTCGCGCTCAATATGGTCATAATAGTTCTTGACAAGTTTCCGCTTGGATTGAAAAATACAGCTCATGCCATGAACTTGAATATCAATCAAACACTTCACATGCGCTTTAATTTCAATTGAAGCATCGAGGCGTAACTCATTCGATAGAGCAGCACGCGTAGCCCCGCGTTTATGCCAAAAGTTTAGTGTTTGATAATTCGTTGAAAGTGTGGCTGGGTTCCAAATAAGTGGTAAGTCAAAGTCTAAGTCATGAATAATTTGAAAAATCGCTTGATCACCTGCGACAATACCGTTGACGCCAATTTCTTTTAGTTGCCCTAAGTAATCAGGTAAGTCACGTAAATGATCATTATGATAAATGGCGTTGACCATCACATAAACTTTTTTATTTAACGACGCGGCATAAGCCGTGGCCGCTTTGATATCTTCTAATGTAAAATCACCCGCAACGCGGTTACCAAATTGTTGGTGGCCAACAAATACGGCGTCAGCTCCAGCTTTTAGAACACGTTTGACTTCATCCATGTCTTTAGCGGTTGCTTGTAATTCTGGTTGATAAGTTGTCATGTTTGTCACCTCTAAAAATACAGTCTATGGCTAATTATAAAGGTTTCATCTGAAAATGATGTGATTTTTATCACAGTTAAACGTACTTTTTGTTATAAATACTATATTTAAGCGGTTACACATGCCTCCTTCGTTTAACGTTACCGGCTATCGGGTATTAAATCTATAGAGCACAAATGGATCAGCACTTGAAGATAAACAAGCTAGAAAGGAGATTGACGATGGGAAAACTACATGCGCACGTCATTGTCCACGGACGCGTCCAAGGCGTAGGCTTTCGTTATATGACGGAAATGAAAGCAAACGAGATTGGCGTCTTTGGTTATGTTAAGAACTTACCTGATGGAACGGTTGAGACTGAAATAGAAGGTGAGGCAAGCAAAGTCTATCAACTCATCGATGAAATTAAAAGCGGTATAAGTCCTTCAGCTAAAGTGACAGATGTGGACGTTGAGGTAACAGAAGAACTAACGGGCTATAGCCGTTTTCGAACAACCTATTAAAGCCGCAACTAAACGATTCATCACAGATAATAAGGGGGTTAAAAATTATTTTCAATATCAAAAGGTCGTAAGCTTTAAAGCTTACGACCTTTTATGTCATCCTTCATTTTCTTCAAAGAAACGACGGTTCAGGGCAATATAGTCATGTTCTGATTCTGGTACTTCATCTTCCATGAATATCGCATCAACAGGACAGACCGCTTCACATGCCCCGCAATCAATACAAATATCGGGGTCAATATAGTACATATCTTTTCCTTCTTCTATACAATCCACAGGACACACTTCTTGACATTCGCCTGCTTTCTCATCAATACACTCAGATGTAATTACAAAAGCCATTTGTTCTCCTCCTCTTCAATGTTGACGCCATTTATCACCAAACGTGTTTCAGTTCTTGATGATCACCATCAATATGGACAATAAACACGTCAGGATTCTTCAGTACTTGCCAATCTTTAAAGTTAAAATCAGGGTTAATTTCATGAAGGTAAAGGGCGAGTAAATGACCGTGCGTGACCACTAAAAGTGGGGCATCTTCTTCACTATACTCATCAATCACTTGTTTAAAACGACAGAGAGCATCTTTCGCTGATTCTCCGCCTGGGAGTTTATAATCTGGATCACTAAAAGACGCTTTCACGACCCCGACATAATCATCCACGGGTTGATCACTCAACACCTGTTCTTGAAGACGCGTATCTTTAATCACCTCAAGATTATTTTGTCTCGCATAAGGACGAACAGTCTCTACAGCACGCATGTATGGACTTGATACCAGTTTTTTTGGTCGAAGTCCTTCTTTTTCTAAGTATTCAGCTACGCGACGTGCTTGATTCACACCTAAATTTGTCAGCGGTGAATCTTTATGCTTACCTTCTGCGTGACAATGACGAATGAGTATCAGTTGTTTCATGCGATCATCTCCCCCTGAGGCTAGTATCATTAAAAATGTTCTTACCTAAACTATTACCTTAAATTGACCCTAGAAAACCACATTTATTCATTTTTTTCAGAAAAATATTCTTTTCTAAAACCACCGATACGATTGGAGTTATCCAAGATGAAATAAAATTCATCAGTTTCATTTTTCACTTCATAATCTTTCCCTGGCGTTAACATGGTATCAACGACAAACTTCTTTGCGTCCGCATGGACACAACGAATCGTTTTTATCGTGTCACGTTGTTCCCAATCTTTATGAATCACAGTCATTCTCTCCTTTAGCTCAATAAACTTCTGTTCTAGTTTATCATGTTTTGTCAAAAAAGATAAGGCTATTTCACTGCGATTTTCACTTTAACCCCTGTGTCGCTGTTGCTTCTATTTCTCTCCAAACGTAACATTCTGTTTGTAGCGAGTAATCAAACACCACATCAACAAACGCCCTTTCATATTTAAAGCCGTGCTTTTCATAAAAGCAAACAGCAGGATCATTGCCTCTTTCAACATCGACGGTCACTGTCTTAGGGTGCGTGCATCTCAAGTATTCCTTAAAAAGCTCTGAACCTATGCCTTTATGCGTGACGTCAGGTTTCAGGTACAAAGCATAAAGAAAAGCATCCGGCTTATCGTTTGAGGCATCTATAAATCCAATCAGTTGTTGATCCTTGATGGCGACGAGGACTGTGTGGTGCTTTATTCGCTTTATTAATCGATCGTGATGATAGAAAACGTCGATACATTGGTTGATGATGTCAAGCGGGATTAACGTTTCATACGTGTGATGCCAACTCTCCGTTGCAATCTTCTGAATGACTGGAATATCCACTTCATTTGCTTGTCTAATTTGTGTCATACTGATTACCTCCGTCTTTAAAATAAGTCCTTATAAAATGCTTTAGTCTTTACGTCTTCATCCTATGTAAGAAAACACCGCCGAATCAGCTTGATTCGGCGGTATGTCGGTCAATCCATTATCTCACGTCTCCTTACTCAAAAAGACTCAAGTATTCGCCGTAACCTTCTGTTTCTAAATCTTCTTTCTTGACAAAGCGTAACGCAGCTGAATTAATACAATAGCGGCTACCACCTTGGTCTTTAGGTCCATCATCAAATACGTGACCTAAGTGTGAGTCAGCTTGTTTTGAACGGATTTCAATCCGGCGCATACCATGGCTTGTGTCCATTTTCTCTTCTAGCCGTTCACGACTAAGTGGTCGGGTAAAGCTTGGCCACCCACAACCGGCATCATATTGGTCCGTTGTTGAAAAGAGCGGCTCACCACTGACGATATCGACATAAATGCCGTCTTCTTCGTTAGCGTAGTAAGCATTCTGAAACGGTGGTTCTGTCCCGTTTTCTTGTGTGACATGATACTGCATCTCGGTCAAACGTTGTTTAAGTTCCGATTGGTCCGGTTGTTTATGCCATGTTTTATTGATAAAATCCGCTCGACCCGAGCCTTTTTTATAAAGACGATAATGGAAGCGGTGCTTTTTATAGTAATCTTGGTGTTTGTCTTCCGCTGGATAGAATGTATCCGCTGGACGAACGTCTGTGACAACAGGTTGCTTAAAGACACCAGAAGCCTCTAATTGTTGTTTGGACTGTTCAGCCAGTCTTTTTTGTTCATCGTTGTGATAAAAAATGGCTGTTCGATACGATTCCCCGCGGTCATGAAATTGTCCCCCATCATCCGTTGGGTCAATTTGACGCCAGAACAACTCTAACAATTTCTCGTACGGAAACACATCCGGGTCATACGTGATTTGAACGGCTTCAACGTGACCGGTTGTGTCGGAGCATACTTCTTCATACGTTGGATTTTTTGTATGTCCACCCGTATAGCCAGAGACGATTTTTTCAATGCCCGGTTGTTCATCAAATGGTTCAACCATACACCAGAAACAACCACCCGCGAATGTTGCGATTTGTTTTGTCATCTTCATCCCACCTTTTAATTACAGTGTACGGCGAAAGATGCCTTCAATCAACTATTTCGCTCGTGTATGATGTTTACTTGAGGCGGGAGGTTTTTAACTTGATTATACTTGACGACTTTCTACGTTAATTCAACCACCGACGCTTGGCTAATTATCTTTTGTTACGGACGCCTTATATATACAGCGCCGGGCCATTTGAGTCGACGATTTCTTCAAATGCTTCTATCGTTAAACAGCTCGGACGTTTATAATCGGTAGAGATGAGTGGTTCAAGTTGCTCACTTTCATCACTATGGTTCGTGTCAGGGAGTGGCTCAGATAAAAAGTTCATCTGTTTAGGCCGATCTGTCTCTTTAGTTTTAGCGGGTAACTTGGACGCTTTTTCCGCCGGTTTATCATCAGACTTAAACACTTGAATTAATTCCGGTAAACTCTTAAGCAAAGGCCCATATTGTTTAATATAAGGGACAAACGATTGAGTCGTTTTCAACACATGTTGAAGCTGATCTAAATATTGGGGTAAATCTTTTAATTGTTTTGTTACTTGAGAGGTTGCGGTCATATTGGTTAAGGTTTTAGGCTTGGTTAACTTTTGCGTCGGTGGTTGATAAGGATAGTAGTACGGCGGGTAGGGCATATACGGTCCGTTTGGGTAATAAGCACACATAGTTTCACCTCATTATTTCCTTTTACCTTACTATATGCGCGCGCCAAGAGAAACGTCCCATTTGCTTCTGGTATAGATTGATGAACCCTTTCAAGGATAGAGCTAAATTCTGAGATAATAAGTGCGGGGAAATTAATGGACAAATAAAAAAGATTATTTCCTGGGCAAGCGCAAGAAATAATCTTTTTTGACATAAAGCGGTGATACACGCTTAATTTACACTATAAAGCGACACCAATTGATAAAGGATCTCGGTTTTATTTTCCGTAAAGGTTAGTGATTTAATTTCCCCAAACCCAATTTGGTCAGATGTTTGATGCCGTCTAATTTCAATTCTTTCATGAAGGGGATATAAACGATACCCTTCAAGTGTTAACGTAAAGTGATTGTCTTCTTCCTCAAGTCGACGCTCTTTTCCTTCCGTTACTAATGTCCATTCTAATGATAATGGCATACTCATATAAATCCCTCATTTCTGTTCTATCAATAATTAAAAGCTAAAGGCCGCATCAGACCCATTGGGTGATGTGGTTATGTCTAGTTTAGCATAAATTTCTTCTTTTAGTTGGGGGACGTGCGAAATAATGCCTAAAATACGGTTTTTCTGACTCAACCCTTTTAACGTATTAATTGCTTGTTCCAGTGAAATATCATCAAGCGTGCCAAACCCTTCATCGATAAATAACGTATCCAGTTGAATCCCACCACTATAAGCTTGAACAACGTCAGCCATACCAAGTGCTAAACTGAGCGAGGCTTTAAACCCTTCCCCGCCTGATAAAGTTTTCACTGACCGCACCTTCGAGGTATGGTGATCAATCACTTCTAAGTCTAAACCACTTTGGGCCCCACGTTTGGCGATTTCATGACTGCGTCTAAGTTGATAACGGTAATCGGTTAATTCGACTAACCGTTGGTTCGCTTTAACCAAAATGTCATCTAAAAAGCTTGATAACACAAACCGCTCAAACGATAACTTCAAGTGATTCTCGCCGCGGCTTAAGTCCGCTAATTTTTTGATTGTCTGATACTGTTGTTCGGCTTGTTTGATAGTGTCTAACTGTTGGTTTACTTTCTTTCTTACCTGCGCCATTAACTCGAATAATTCTTCCAGTCGCGTCGTTTCTTTTACGAGCGTGTTATAGCGCTCATCAAGTACTGAAAGTTCCGCTTTAAGTGGGGCGATATCTGGTTTTTCTTGATCATTGATCCGGTCGGTCAAGGTGTTAATGTGAACCGCTAACGTTTGTCGCGCCTCATCAAAGGTTTGAATCTCACGTTTCAATGTTTCTCTCACATCAGCTGGTTGCCGCGCGGTTAAAAAGTCTGCTTCACTATGAAAAGCTGAATCGATTAACTGTTGTTGAAACGCTGCTTGTCGATCTGTTTCTTTTTCACGCAGTTCGGTTAAATAACGGGTGAGACTATTTAGTTCTGTTTCGAGTGTCTGTTTATCAGTCTCGAGTTGGCGTCTTTTTTTATCGGCTTGTTCATACTCGATTTCGAATGTTTTAAGCTTTGTTTGTTTGTCTTTAAACTGGGCTTCAAATTGTCTAAACGTCATCTCAGCTATTGGTAAGCGTTGTTTTAACAGCTCACATTCGGTTTCAAGCTTCTGAACGGTTTCCTTTTCTTTTACGATTGTATCCATCAGCGCATTTAGTTCCGCTTCTAAGTTACTGTATTGTTTTGTTTCTTTTTCAAGTGTCGTCCCAAGCTCACTTAATCGACGCTTTTGTTCTTCGTAATGCTTAACTTCTTTTTTAACGTCCGTTAACTGCGCTTCACGTTCGTCAATCCATTCTTGTAATGCCGAAACATCAGAAGTAGAGGCATTGTCTTTTGAGACATCTTTCAGTAAACCGTCCACTTTTTCTCTTTGGTAAGTCCCTTTCAATTTCAGTTCGGCTAACTCCGCTTGTTTTTGTCTTAGCGCTTGTTCTTTTTGTTCACGATCAGTCTTAGCCGCTTGTAATACCGCATCAGACACGAGCGCTACTTGCGTATGCCGAGCACCGGGATGTTCCTTAGAACCACAGACAGGGCAAGGTTCCCCGCTGGATAGCGCTTCCTTAAGCCGGTTAGCGTAACCGTCGCGCCAGCGCTTGTCGGTCTCCGTTTCTTTTTGCTTTGCTTTCTCAACAGCCGTTTCAAAAGACTGGAGCTGCGTTTGTTCGTCCTTATATGTTTTTCTTAACTGCGCGAGTGTTTGGGTCGCGGTTTTTGCCTCGCTTAATTTTTTAAGCACCGTTTCTTGTTTTTCTTGTTCATTCAAAACTTTCAAGTAGCTTGCTTCCATTTCATGGCGCGCGTTTAGAATCACTTCCTTCTCTTTTATGGCTGTAGCTAAGGTAGACAGGGTTGCCTGTTTCTCTTCGTAGGTTTCTGTCAGTGTACGTAAGTGATTGCCTTGTTCTATTAAGCTGTCTGTCTTTTTTTCATAGGTCAGCCAATCTTCGCGTTGTTGTTTGGCTGCTTTTAAGTCATCCTTTACGGAATCAAACGTGTCCACCTGTTTGTGTAAGCGATCAAACTCAGCTTGTTGTTCATGAAAGGCTTGGGTCACGTTCGCTACTTTTTTTAGGACGGTATCCCGTTCTGTTGATTTGTTTTGCACTTCTTGTTTTCGACTCTGATAGTCTTGATAATAGTAATCGAGTGTCGCCGCTTTTTCCGCCGCTTCTAGTGTCTGTCTCTTTTTGGTGATCTCAGGTTCTTTTTCTAACAAGACCGCGAGTTCTTGTTGTTTTGTTTCGTAATCACTGAAAGCTTCGAGCAAGTGCGTTTGATGCTGAAGCGCTCTATTTTTTTGATCCATAGATTGTTTGAGCTCGGTTTGTTTGGTCTCATTGTGCTGGATGTGCTGTTTCGTCTCACGCATTTTTGTTTCAAGTCGCTCAATCAGTTGAGTTGTTGTTAACTGATCAACCTCAACCTCACTATCCCAAGGAATGCGCTGCCACTCAAATTGAAGTCTTTGTTGTAAATCGGCTAACTGCTGAGCTTGTTCTTTCGCTTTGTCTTTAAAATAGTCTTGTAGCTCGGCGTATTTCGCTGTTTGAAATAACTTTTGTAAGATTTGTTCCCGCTCTTGTGAATTCTCACTAATCAAACGGCGGAATTCACCTTGCGGAATCATAATCATCTTCAAAAATTGATCATAGTCAAGACCAAGGACCCGTTTAATTTTATCATTGACCTCATTGATCTTTGATTCCGTCACAACAAATGCCCCGTCAATGCATGTTTCTAATACGGCGGTGGCAGGCTCTTCTTTTAGGCCTTCGCCGCGAAGTTTTGGAATCCATTGTTTTGGTTTTCTTAACACACGGTATGTCTCGTCTCCTACAGAAAAGGTAAAGCGGACAAACGTGTCGGTGTCATGACTACTAAAGTCACTTCTTAGCGTATCATGGTCACGGTCAGTGCCACTGGCTTTTCCGTATAAACTAAAACAAATCGCATCAAAAATTGTCGTTTTCCCCGCGCCAGTCGGTCCGGTAATAAGAAAGAGTGACTCTTCCCCGAGCTCAGTAAAATCTAGTGTTTGTTTATGTTTGTATGGCCCAAAGGCTTGAAATTCTAAAAAAAGTGTCCGCAAGGTTAGCGCCCCCTTTCTTTGTCTTTAATTGAGTCGAGCCCTTCCAGTAACAAGGCGCGTTCATCATCAGTCATCGCCTCACCCGTCATCTCTTGATAAAAGTGTTCAAATAACGCATCATCACTCATCCGCTCGGTCACCGGTGTTTGGTCAAGCTCATCTAAGGCCACATCCCGGTGGGTCCGCTTATATTCTAGTCGTAAAATATTCGGAAACTTTTTACGTAAATCTGCCATCGGATCGATCACTTCTTCGGTATCATCTAAACGAACGAGTAAATAATCATCACTGGCTTCGGTTGTGGTCATGATGTCATGAAACGTCCCTTCGATGATGCGTAAATCGCGTCTAGGCTCAAGTAAATGCCGCTCAATCGTGACGTTATCTTTTTCGGCTAAGTTAACAATGGTAACGGACTTTTTATGCCTGGCTTCTGAGAAGGAATACTTTAATAACGACCCGCTATACTGCACATTTAGGCGTTTCACTTGTTGGGGCTGATGGAGGTGTCCTAAAGCAATATAGTCAAACCCATCAAACACGGACTGATCAACATAAGGCTCCCACCAATCATCGATAGGCGCTCCTCTGAGTCTGTTTCCATTCCACCTGCGATAAAAGCATGCGCTAAAATAACGTGGCGCTCGGATAAATCCATGCGGTCACGAATCGATTGGACGACAATTTCCATCGCTTCATGATGCGTGAGCATCTCATCAATCTGAAAGTGAAACCGCACTTCATTAGGTTCAAAAAAAGGGATCAAATGAAAAGTCACTGGGCCTTTATCGTCCGTCAAGGTCACGTGTTCAATCGGATGGGTCAGTTTCGTCTCAAAATATAACTGATTGTCTCTAAATAAGGCCCGACCAAATTGTAAGCGATCAGGACTGTCGTGGTTACCTGATGTCACAAGGACCGGAAAGTCATATTGCTGGCTTAGTTTAGTGATCGTTCGGTCAAATAAATCAACCGCTTCTTTCGGAGGGATTGAGCGGTCATAAATGTCACCCGAAATAACGACACAATCCGGTTGTTCCGCGTCAATAATGTCAAATAATTGATCAAGCACATAGGCCTGGTCTTCGGTCATATGGACGGCATTGACAATCTTACCTAAGTGCCAATCGGCAGTATGAAGGATTTTCATATTCTCACCTCTCTAAATTTTGATTTGAAAAAAGAGCTGAAAGTCATCATCCAGCTCTTTTTAGTATTAACGGCGCGTTTCTAAATAATCATACCAGAGCGCATCAAACACACTCATAACAGTCGTAAACGGTAAATTCCATTCTAAATAACGACTCACTTCATCATATTTTTCCGATTGACGCGGAAAGTCATGATCTTCAAACATCCAATCCGCCAATTTTTTTTCATCTGTTAACTGCTTCATGCCTCGGTAACGCATCATATATTCATAAAAACTTTTGCCCATCTGCTTCACTCCTTCACAGTTTTATCCAGATACTCGCGATCATATTGAATAAAGTAGTAATCATAAGGGTTCTCACTATCTTTTACACCTTGTTCTTTTGACGTTTCAACAAATCCTGCGTCACGGTAATCCGGAAAATACGTATCCCCTTCGAAAGAGGCATCGATATAGGTGATATATAACCGGTCAGCGACCGGTAAAAATTGTTTGTAAATCTCTCCACCACCAATAATCATCACTTCATCATCACGCGCTTGTAACGCCTGTTTTAAGTCTTCAATATCGTGATAGACCTCTACTCCCGGATAAGTGAAGTCTGTCTGCCTCGTAAGCACCATATGATGACGGTCTTTTAAAGGTTTTTTAAAGCTTTCAAATGTTTTTCGTCCCATTACAATCGTTTTACCGAGTGTTTGGTTTTTAAAAAACTGTAAGTCCCGTGGTAAGTCCCACGGCATCCAGTTATCTTTTCCAATCACAAAGTCTTTTCCGTGTGCGGCAATTAAACTAATCATCATAGCCCTCCTATACAGCAATCGGTGCTTTAATCGGTGGATGTGAGTCATAGCCGACAAGTGTAATATCATCGACCGTTAACTCAAATAAACTTTTACCTTCTGTGATGTTTATCTCAGGTAGAGGATACATCTCACGTGAGAGTTGTTCTTCTACTTGAGTCAGGTGATTCTGATAAATATGGGCATCCCCTAAGGTATGAATAAATTCCCCGACGTCTAACCCCACTTCATTAGCAATGAGGTGGACAAGGAGACTGTAGCTCGCAATATTAAACGGGACACCTAAAAAGATATCGGCGCTGCGTTGGTAGAGTTGGCAGCTTAGCTTGCCATTCGCCACGTAGAACTGAAACATCGCATGGCACGGGGGCAAAGCCATATTGCTTGGGATATCTTCTGGGTTCCAAGCCGTGACGATATGGCGACGAGAGTCTGGATTCGTTTTTAAGCTCTCGATCACGTCTTTTAATTGATCAATCGTCTCCCCACGAGACGTTTGCCAGTGACGCCACTGCTTGCCGTACACCGGACCTAAGTCACCGTATTGTGTCATAAACGCATCATCTTCTAAAATACGTTGTTTGAAAATGGCCATTTGTTCCTTATACTCGGCGTTAAATGTTGCGTCTACAAGGGAACGATTACCGAAATCCGTCATATCAGGTCCGGTATAATTCTCGCTCTCGACCCAGCGCTTAAAGGCCCATTCATTCCAGATGTTATTGTTGTGCTCCAGTAAATAACGAATGTTCGTATCGCCATGAATGAACCACAATAATTCTGAGACAATCAATCTAACATTCACTTTCTTGGTCGTTAGTAGCGGAAAGCCTTCTGCTAAATCAAAGCGCATTTGCGCACCAAAGACAGAATATGTACCGGTATTTGTTCGGTCGGACTTTTTCTCACCATTAGCTAACACATGGCGACATAAATCTAAGTATTGTTGTTCATTTACAGACATGTTAAAACTCCTCATTTGAAAAATATACTAGACACTATTATACATGAAAAGCTGCTTTAATCCCACTCGGAATTTTTTTTACACGTGTCGAGCGTCTTTAATTATTATGTTTGAGAAAATCACGTTCATTGTAATAGCCATCATAAAAAGCACGCATCAACTGATGGCGCTCTTCGGCGATCGTTTGTGCTGTTTTCGTATGAAGCAAGTCCTTTAAGTGAAATAGCTTATCATCAAAGTGCTGTATCGTTTCATCCAACGGACGGTTGTGCGTCGTGCCGTATTGAATCGTACGAATAATCCCCATCGCCCCAATGGCATCGAGTCGGTCGCTGTCTTTAACAACTTGTTGAAGTAAGGTGGTTGCTTCTTTGTTGTGCCTGAAGGAAATGACATCAATGGCGTTTATGATCACGTCAATCGTATCGTTATTAAAGCAGACCTGCTTTAATAGTACCATGAGTGCCTGTTTACTTTTCGCTGGGTCTTGGACTAATTTGTCATCATAATAGTCATGGGTCAGGGCTATCACTTCTGGCAAAAACGGGTCAAGTCCTTCTTGTTTGGCGATGTAGATACTCATATTGCTTACCCGGATCATATGGTCGTAATTATGGCCAGATGTATCGTTACAGAAGCGGTCATAGATGTGTTTTTTAAGTGTAGATAATACGGTATGTTCGTTCATGACTTTCTCTCCTTTTCTTGATTGTGTAATGCTTGACTTTTTCCAATAAATGCGTTATCATTTTGACCAAAGCTTAAGGGAAAAGTCAGGTTTATGAATGTCAATGCACGTGTCGTATATCTGACACAGGTATTGGCTTTTTCTATGTTTGATGATTCTTTATATAGCTTAAATTCGTGAGATTGAGGAGGCGCACACGCAATGCAAAACGGTATTGTCAAATGGTTTAACGCAGAAAAAGGATACGGATTTATCCAACTTGAAGAAGGTGATGATATTTTCGTTCACTATTCTGCCATCCAAGAAGATGGTTTTAAAACGTTAGAGGAAGGTCAATCTGTTGCTTTTGATATCATTGAAGGTGACCGTGGACCTCAAGCCGCTAACGTCACAAAAAACTAAATCTCATCCTTAAAGCGGTGACGTTGATTCATCGCTTTTTTATATGTTAGACGATCCGCCTACCTAAAAACATAGATTAAAAATTTGAACAGATAAAGAGGTATAAGCATGTTAGAAGTATATATTGACGGGGCCACCCTTGGCGAGAATGGTAAGAGTGCGGCAAGTTTCGTCGCGAAAAATAAGCAGGTTTGTCTAGAGGGTTATACCTTTATTGGTGAGAAAACAAATCACGAAGCGGAGTTTCACGCCCTTTTCTTTGCGCTTGTTACTCTAAAGAATAACTATCCAGATGAGATTCTCTCAATTCGATCGGATTCAAAAATTGTCGTTGATACGATTGAAAAAGCCTACACGAAAAATCCAGCCTTTCTAAGTTATTATGAAAAAATAGCCGAACTTATCACCCATTTTCCGTATGTGTTCATCAAGTGGATTCCTGACAAAGACAATAAGCGAGCCGATCTGTTAGCGCGCACCGGCTTACAAACAGAGTCAACCGTTATTCAATCATGTTCTTAACTTTTAAGTAAGCTTCGACCTCATGTCTTTTGGTAATCTTTTGTTCATCGAGATGTTCTAGTAGATTCACAAAAAAAGACCCGTCAAACCCATACGTTAGTTTTAACGTGTATTCAATGGCGAGACGAACGGTATAATCACTCGCCGCTGTGATTTGTTTACCGAAATAAATAAATTTGATATCTGACGCTGACAACTTAAAGCCTTTGGCATATAAATGATCCAAATACGATTCTAATTGCCCTACCATTTACTCTACCACCTTTATCTCGCGGATTCGTCTTGCTTTCATTATAAAGTAGCCCGCGCCACGTTACAAGAACGAATGTTCTTTTATTATGAAGCAGCTCACCTCAACTGACGAGTGTTGAGGTGAGCTGCTTCATTATTTAATTCCATTGATAAATGACTTGATATTTTTCGGTTAAATAATTAATCAAATAATTAGGATTTAACCCTTCACCGGTGACATCGTTAATAATCTCTAACGGTTCTTTCATCCGTCCATGGCGATGAACGTGTTCTGTTAACCATTCTTTCATCGGTTCAAAGTCATTCGTTTGAATCATCATTGGAATATTGATTTGTTTACTCATTGCCTCATGTAACTGCGCAGCATACATATAACCTAAGGCATACGTTGGGAAGTAACCAAAGTCCCCGCCTGCCCAGTGAATATCTTGTAACACACCTTCACGGTCTGTTGTTGGGCGAATACCTAAGTAACTTTCCATCTTATCATTCCATGCTTCAGGTAAATCTTTTACTTTCAATGACCCTTCGATTAATGCCTTTTCTAATTCATAGCGAATAATAATGTGCAAGCTATAAGTTAATTCATCTGCTTCAATCCGAATATAACTTGGCTTCACTTCATTAATCGCCCGGTAAAAGTCTGATAGTTCAATCGTTTGGAACGCTTCAGGCGCAAACGATAAGAAAGACCTATACTGACTTTTCCAGAACGCTTCACTTCGTCCGATGAAATTCTCCCAAAACAGTGACTGTGACTCATGAATCCCCATTGATGTACCTTCAGCGAGTGGTGTTAGAGCAAATTCAGAGTCAATATTTTGTTCATACAGGGCATGGCCCCCTTCATGAATGGTCCCAAAAATCGCCGTTCTGAAATCATGTTCATCGTAACGTGTCGTCACGCGCACATCTCCTTGATTAATACCAATCGCAAAGGGATGAATCGTCTCATCTAAACGACCCGCATCAAAATCATACCCCATCTTATCAAGCACGCTCAAACTAAAGGCTTGTTGCTTGTCTTTCGGGAAATAATGAAGCAACTGACTGGAATCAACCTCAACATCCGATTGTTGAATTTTTTTAACGAGGTTGATAACGCTTGTTTTAACTCATCAAACACAGGGTCTAAAACATCCGTCGTTAATCCCGGCTCATATTGGTCTAATAAACCGTTATACCGATTATCTTTATAACCCCAATACTCACTAAACCGTTGGTTATACTCAACGAGTTGTTCTAAATACGGGGCAAGCATGGAAAAGTCATTCTTTTCGCGCGCGTCTTGCCAAACCGTTTCTGCTTTAGAACGAAGGGTCACAAAAGCGGTGTATTCTGCGGTTGGAATTTTTGAATCGCGGTCATAATCTTTCTGACAAACGTTCAACATTTGTTTCATGACCGGATCACTCTCAACCTCTGCCGGTAGCTCATCTAAAAACCGCTTCATTTCCTCGGAAGTTTTCAGTGTGTGAATCGTTTCAGACAATTGCCCGATAACCTCTGAACGCTGGTCCATCCCCTTTTTAGGAATCATCGTCCTTAGGTCCCACGCCATTAAATTCAGTGCTTCTTCATAACTTTTAATTTTTTTTTAAATAGTCTTTGAATGATTGAACAGTAACGGTCATCCTCATCCCTCCTACTTATTGTGCTTACCAAAGTATTGGTAGTAATCAACTTTAATAAATCCGTTAAATAGCTTCCGTTTTTTCGTAGCTTTCATACCAAATAATTTCTCAAACTGTTCGTGTGACGTTAAGACGTAACTACTCCACGTTGAATTAAGCGCCATCGATTTTCCTAGATCACGATACATTTGTTTCACTTCTTCTTCTTCATTTAAACGCTCACCGTAAGGTGGGTTGGTGATTAAATAACCATTGTCTTTTTTCGGGTGAAAATCACGTGCTTGCATCTGTTTAAACGTAATTAAATCACTTAGTCCCGCTTCGATGGCATTGTCTCTAGCGATTTCAATCATTTTTGGATCTAAGTCAGTACCAGTAATGTCAAGTGGTTGGTCATAATTAGCCAGTTTTTCTGCTTCGTCAAAGGCTTGATCCCATAGCGTCTGGGGTACGAAATCCCATGACTCGCTCGCAAACTCCCGGTTAAAGCCAGGCGCAATATTTTGTCCAATTAAAGCTGCTTCAATTAAAATCGTCCCTGACCCACAGAATAAATCAACTAATGGGTAATCGGCTTTCCAGTTTGTCAACATGACAAGCGCCGCTGCGAGCGTTTCTTTGAGCGGGGCTTCCCCTTGACGCAGACGGTAGCCACGTTTATGTAGGCCGGTACCTGAGGAGTCGAGGGTGAGTGTCACTTTATCTTTTAATAACGCGACTTCAATTTTGTACATCGCTCCTGTTTCTGGCATGTTGATAGCGACGCCGTGCTTTTGTTTTAATTTCTCCGCGACCGCTTTTTTCACTAATCGCTGACAATCGGGCACGCTGTAAAGTTTTGATTTTACCGACTTACCAATAACAGGAAAGGCGCCGTCTTCAGGAATATAATCTTCCCAGTTTAACGCCTTTGTTTGTTCAAAGAGATCATCAAACGTTTTTGCTTCAAATTCACCGACAATGACTTTAACACGATCGGCTGTTCTTAGCCATAAGTTTAAGCGCGGAATCGCGCTCACGTCAGCATCAAACATCACTTTCCCGTTCTCAACTATCACATCTGTATACCCTAATTCTTTTACTTCCCTTGCGACAAGTGCTTCCAGCCCCATTGCAGCTGTTGCCAATAACCGTACTTTTTTCATTTTATCCACCTCATTATTATTAAAAAAACCTCCCAACGACCGAAAAGTCAGAGGAAGGTTCATCGATTCAAAATAAATGACCAATGAATGTTTTATAAGCCATGTTCTGTTCTAAAGCACTACAAACGGTGGTCAGCCTCGTACTCTAGCGGTAACCATCTATCTACATAGTTGACTATGTCCTTGTTTCGGTTAAGTTCCCTACTCCAAGATGCCCCTACCAAAATTTGGGTTGCTCACTCGTGGGGTTTACCTCGTTCCACTCAAGTCGGTTTCCCGCTTGACTTCGTCACTGTGGCACTTTCAAGGTACTAGGCACATATCCAAGGACTTAGCGCCATTCCCTGCCGTCAATCACAACTGTGACTGCCTTGATTTATTTATTCATCAAGCACGAACACTACAAGCATCTCAGCTTGTGTGAGCATGGACTTTCCTCTACAAACGCGAAGCGCTTGTAGCGATTACCAAAACATTCATTTCCCTTTATTTTTCCTTCAATAGTATAACACATCTCACGTCATTTGACACGTGGAAATGTCTAGAAATACTTAATCATCGGCATACTTTTTGCCAAAAACAGCTTTTTCTAGATTGGATACACGTTTAAGAATATCATAGTTAGCTTGATGATTCGTTGCCTGCATGCGAGGTCTTACCGGTTCCTCCGGCTTTCTTTGTGACGCGCGGGCTTGTTCTTCTTCGAGTTGTTTAATTCTACTTTCAAGTGCTTCATAATCTTGAATAATCACATCAAGATAGGCATCCACTTCTTCTTGATTGTAACCACGCATCGATGTTTTAAAGTCTTTGTCTAAAATATCTTTTGTTGATAACTGTGTTAATTTATTCTCCATTTTTTCACCCCGTTATAAATATAAGGTTAACCTGTCTTCTCTTATCTGTTCTATTATATCAAACTTTCATAAGAATTATAGTAACGAACATACCATCGGTCCTTATGATTGTTCAAATGTCGCCATCTCTTGTAGTTCTCGCCCAATATCTTCTAAATCCAGTGGTGTGATTGTATATGTCAAATGATCCGTATCTTTTATGATCGTCTCATAGTAAAATTTCACACTTCCTGGATGGTCTTCATCAATTAACACCAGGCTGGCATCAGCTTTAGCTAAAAAAAATTGATTTTTCATCTTAAACTGCCCCGGATTTTTATACCCACCTTGATAGAGCGTATTGAAATAATCAACCGTCATCGTCAATAATTGATATTTCTCTTGATCGGGTTCTTTCCAACGACTATGTTGGTCTTCAAATGGCGCAATGATCCCAATTTGAAAATCATAATGTTCTTGTAGGTCGAGACAGACTTCAACGCACCATAGCTCAACCCCTAGCTGTCCTGAGACAATCACCCACTCTAAGCCGTCTTCAAGTAATCCAATAAGCTTTTTTTCTAACGCTTTTTTAATAATCATCACCCGTGGATCTTGGTCTTTGTGGATGCCTAATTCAAATGATTTATAGCCGGTGACCGCTAACACTTTAGTCATGTTGATATACCCTTCTTACCATATCAAGAACCACATCAACAGATTTGACGAGTTCATGAAACCTTTTCTCATCCGTATCATGATAAAAGCTATGCATAATGATTAATTCCATGTTTTCTCGGGTAGACTGAACGAGTGACGGATGGATAGATAAGGCATGTGTTTTAATATCTGATAAAAGTTGGTCTTCCCATTGTTCCATTAACTGAAACTGTGGGGTGACTTCTTCTTTAATAACGTTAAACGCCTCCCGGTCATTAAGTTTAGCCGGGAGCTTATCTGTCTGATAGCGGATGAAACACGCTTGTTTTATCTGATCGATTGTTTCTGTTTGTGATAGGACTGACATGACTTTTCACCTCTTGATACATACTTTAGCACGGATAGAGTCCGTTGACAAACACAAAAACAATAAGATTCACCCACCATTTTCTCACCTTTTTTTCATTGTTTTCTCATTATACAAACATACGTTTTATATGCTATACTATTATAGGAAGATTCAACCATTTAATTAGACTAACTCAACTGGACCATGACGAGACGGTTATCAGCCCAAAGCCTTAAAATCGTGTTTTTCACTCGCCATTTTATAAATTTTTGATATGATATTTGAAACAGGAGGGATGCTGTTTGAATTACCCAAATGGTAAAAAAGTAAAAACTCAACATGCAACGAAGAACAATACACCGCATGACCGCTTCAGTAATCGTGGTATGACGCTCGAAAAAGATATTAATGACACAAACAATTACTACTTAAGTCGGGGACTATGTGTGATTCACAAAAAACCAACCCCGGTACAAATTGTAAAAGTCGATTACCCTAAACGTAGTGCAGCAGTGATTAAAGAAGCCTATTTTAAACAAGCATCAACAACGGATTATAACGGCCTCTATAAAGGTAGGTACATTGATTTTGAAGCGAAAGAAACGAAGAATAAAACATCGTTTCCACTCAGTAATTTCCATCAACATCAAATCGACCATATGGAAGATATCGTGAAACACGAAGGGATATGTTTTGTGATTATTCGCTTCCAGGCTTATAATGAATCATATGTCTTTCCGGCTGTGAAACTTTTTCCGTATTGGCATCGTCAATTTAAAGACGGTAGAAAGTCGATACCTTATACAGCCGTTAAAGATGAAGGGACACTCATCCCAGCAAGTTTCCCTGCCCTCGTTGATTATTTAACTGTCGTTGACGAGATCTTTTTTTAAGAATGAATGGAGGAAATAATGATGTCTGATCAATACAAGTCGCGTAGTGAAAAACGCCGACAAGAACAGATGAAACAAACGAAAAAGAAACAAAATAAGAAACAAAAAACTAAGAAAGTATCTTTTAAGAAAGTGATGTTAACCTTGCTTATTTTAGGACTTATTGCTGTGGTTGGCGTGGGAGGTTTATTTGCTTATTACATCTCTAAGTCACCAGAACTTGACCCAGAAAAATTAAGTATTCCTGCCTCAAGTAAGGTCTATGATAAAGACCAGGAACTTTTTGCTGATATTGGTGAAGAACAGCGGGTCAAAGTCAGTTATGATGAGCTTCCACCCGTGTTAATCGATGCCGTATTAGCAACAGAAGATGTCCGGTTCTTCGACCACTTCGGCATTGATATCCGCCGGATTGGTGGAGCGGTCATTGCCAACTTGACCGACGGTTTCGGTTCAGAGGGTGGGTCAACGATTACCCAACAAGTCATTAAAGGCGCCTTTTTATACCCTGATAAAACGCTAGAACGTAAAGTTCAAGAACAGTGGTTAGCCATTCAACTTGATTTATCTTACTCTAAAGAAACGATTTTAGAAATGTATTTAAATCGGATCTATTACGGTTCTGCCGGCTACGGGGTCGCAACCGCTGCTCAAAACTATTTCGGTATAACGGATCTAAATGAACTAAGTTTAGCTCAAGCCGCTCTTTTAGCTGGGTTACCACAACGCCCGTCAGCGTATGACCCGACGGTCAACCCAGACCTAGCTAAAGAACGGATGGAAACGGTCCTGAATTTAATGGTCCGACACGAAAAAATTTCGGAAAGTGAAGCAGAAGAAGCGAAACAAGTGGCCATTGAAGACATGTTAAATGTCTCAACAGCCTCTCGTACCAGTCACACCGACTTTTTAGATCAAGTCCAGCGTGAATTAGAAGAGAAATATGACATTGATTTATACAATGATGGTGTGAAAGTATATACGACAATGGACCAAGAGGCACAAAGTTATGTGGAATACTTGCTGTCTGATGAAAGTCCCGTCAGTTATTCAGATAGTGAACTACAGTCCGGTCTTTCTGTCGTTGAAACAACCTCAGGTGCGATTCGAGCGATCGGTGGTGGCAGAAATCGTGAAGCAGGTGGCTTCAACATGGCCATCCAAGCGAAACGACAACCGGGTTCATCAATTAAACCGATTTTCTCTTATGGCCCAGCGATTGAGTATTTAAACTACTCAACGTATGAACAAATGCCGGATAACGGTCCTTATGAAGTAACCGGCTCAAAGCCGATTAATAATGTGGGACGTTACCGTGGTCAAGTCACATTACGAACCGCTTTAGAACAATCTTCCAACGTCGTCGCAGCCCATCTTTTTGATGAAATCGGAAGAAGTCAAGTCAGCGAATTCGGACAAAAGCTTGGCTTAACCATTCCTGATGGCGGATTAAACGTCCGTGATGCGATTGGCGGGTCAACATTTGAAGCTTCTACGCTTGATATGGCGGCAGCTTATGCGGCTTTTGGAAACGGTGGATTATATACCGAACCATATAGCGTTGTTGCGATTGAATATCCCGATGGCCGACGCATTGAAGTGGAACCTGAAACGACTGTGGCCATGTCAGAAGCAACGGCTTATATGGTCACAGACATGATGAAAAATGTTGTACGCTCAGGTACAGGAACAAGAGCCAATGTTTCAGGTGTTCCAGTAGCCGGTAAAACCGGGACAACCGATAATAATGTTGATAAATGGTTTGTTGGTTTGAGTACCCAGTATGCGATTGGTGTATGGACAGGCTATGCTGACAGTTCAACAAAACCTGTCCCGGATGTATACAACTCACAACTGCTGTTTAAGTATGCGATGACAGAGTTATCTAAAAACGTAGAGGTGACCGATTTCACTCGTCCTGACAGTGTCATACCTGTCAAAGTTGAAGCGGGCACAAATCCTGCTCAATTACCGAGTGAATTCACACCAAATGACCAAGTCATTACTGAGCTATTCAAACGTGGGACAGAGCCTTCGGCTGTATCTGATGCTTATGAGCAATTAAATCCAGTTGAGAACTTAAAAGCCACTTATGATGAGGAAACAAACAGCATCACCGTAACGTGGGAACATAATATGGAGGCGGATGTAGATGTTGCCTTCGAGGTCAACTATCAATCAGGTGAACCTGTCAATACCGATGCGACAACCTTCACGATTGAAGAGGTGGAACCTGAAACCATGTACACCATTAATGTGACGGCCTTTAATCCAGAAAAAGTCACCTTAACGAGTGAAACAAAAACCGTTGAAATCATGACGCCAAAAGAAAAAGAAGAAGAACCCGACCTACCAGAGATCGACTTACCAGATGGTGAAGCCCCTGATGGTAATGATAACAATGGTAACGGGAATGGCGACGGGAATGGTGGCAATGATGATGATGAAGACACACCAGACCAGCCAGATGAGGACCAACCAACAGACGATGACACCGATCAATCGGATGAGGAAACAAACGCTGAACAACAAGATGATGCGGCTTAATCCTCTTTATTACTAACATAAAACATCCCCAGATATCTTTTTATACTAAGAGATAACTGGGGATGTTTTTATATTAGTGGTGTATCTGTTGATGTCTCATCGCTTGTTTGATTGCTTCTTTAGCATACAACTTTTCTACTTCTTCATAGAGCGTGATGAGTTGTAAATACGCATGGTATTGTTTTAGATTTCCTTCAACATACTCAAACCGTTCTTTAATGTTGATCGGCTTGATTGAAAGGCTATCCATATCTTTCGTTAAATCATCCGTTTGATTCAACTCATACAATAACACTTTAAATGATTGAATCGCCTCTCTCATCGGTTGAATCGCCTCTTTAAATTGACGCGCATCAAATAACTGTTGGATATGAGGTTTTTGTTGATCAAAACGACTGAATAACTCATGACGATTTGTTGGCATGTTCTCTCTCCTTTTTACGTAAACGTTTCTGTCCTTCCCGGCAAAGGTCGAGTAACGGACACGTGTCACATTGAGGATGTCTCGCCTTACAGTGGTAACGCCCGAAAAAAATCATCCGGTGGTGCGTGTCACTCCACTCGTCTTTAGGTACTTTCTTCATCAGTGTTTTTTCTACTTCTAACGGCGAGTCTTTCCAACGGGCAATCCCTAAGCGTTTAGACACACGTTCCACGTGTGTATCAACTGCAATCGCTGGTTCGCCAAAAGCCACTGACATAACGACATTCGCTGTTTTTCGTCCAACACCTGCAAGAGATTCTAGTTCTTCATGCGTCCGTGGCACCTCACCGTTAAAATTTTCTTTAATTCTTTGTGATAATTTTTGAATATTTTTTGCTTTGTTCCGGTACAAGCCAATCGATTTTATGTCTTGTTCTAATTCTTCTAATGGCACGGCTAAATAATCTTCAGGCGTTTTATATTTTTTAAAGAGAGCATCCGTCACTTTATTGACGAGTTGGTCCGTACACTGGCTGATAGGGCGACCGCAATGACGAGTTCAAACGGATTCTCATGCTTTAATTCACACCAAGCATCAGGATACATCTCAGCCATCGTATCAAGGACGAACCGTATTTGTTTATTCGTTAACACGACTTGCCACCTCCATTAATCGTCTGATTCATCTAGCCAATTATAGTAAACAGATGGATCGGTGCGTTTTCTTGCCTTTTCTGTGCGCTGATTCGACTGTTGGTGAAATTTCTTGCCGGCTTTTTTAGCAGCCTCTACCGTTTTAATCCCTTTTTTCTGCCACTCTTGTAAAATACGATCAACATACTTAAAGTTAAGTTTACTTAACAAGACAGCCTCTCTTAACGCTTGTTGAATGAGACGGACATCATACTGGTCTTCATCTAACCAAATATTAATGGTTTCAATTTCAATTGGCGATAACACACGACCGAACTCACGCTCAAACTGCTTAAACACTTCGACACTTTGATCCGTTGGCTGCGTACTTTTCTTATCATCTTTTGTGTATAGTGTCTGCCACAGTGGCTCTAATGAGTAGTATTCATCAACAATACCAGCACCATTTTCAGTTTCTTCAATTGTCATAAGATGCTTTTGCATGAGCTGGCGCAAACTGCGACTGACGACTTGATCATCGTAATTTGTCACCTCAGCCATTTCAGACGGTGTCGGAAACATCGTATTCTCAGCCTGGAAACGGATCAGCTGCAGCACAACCATCACTTCCGTTTCATCCATACCAATCTGACGGTAATCGGTTAAGAGTTTTTTCGAGAACGTGAGTTGATCGCGCATAAATCGTTCATAGTGTTGTTTCAACATTCTTCCCCCATTCACATGATGGTGAAAACCCCCGGACAAGATCCGAGGGTTTTTATTTATGGTCACATATAAGCTTATGGATACAGACGGTTTAATAAACGTGGGAATGGAATCGTCTCACGTACGTGCTCAACCCCACTAAACCAAGCAACGGTTCGCTCTAATCCTAAACCAAAACCAGCGTGTGGCACTGAACCGTATTGACGCAATTCTAAATACCACTGGTAAGCATCACCTGATAAGTTATGTTCCTCATAACGTTGTTTCATTAAGTCTAAATCATCAATCCGTTGTGAGCCTCCGATAATTTCACCATAGCCTTCCGGTGCGATTAAATCGGCACAAAGCACAACCGCTTCGTTGGTTGGGTCTGGCTTCATATAGAAAGCTTTAATATCTTTTGGATAATGCGTAATAAAGACAGGTTTATCAAAACTTTCGGCAATCGCTGTTTCATGAGGTGAGCCAAAGTCTTCTCCCCACTCAATATCATCAAAGCCTTTATCTTTTAATAATTCAACGGCTTCATCATACGTAATACGTGGGAATGGCGCTTGTATTTGTTTTAATTTGTCAACATCGCGCTCTAAAATATCAAGCTCCAGCGCACAGTTTTCAACAACAGATTGCGCTAAGTAACTCACGTATTGTTCTTGTACTTGTAAACTTTCTTCATGTTCCATAAAGGCCATTTCAGGTTCAATCATCCAGAATTCAATCAAGTGACGACGTGTTTTTGATTTTTCTGCACGGAACGTTGGTCCGAATGAAAAAACTTTCCCAAAGGCCATTGCGGCTGCTTCCATATAAAGTTGACCACTTTGAGATAGGTAGGCTTCTTCATCAAAGTATTGGGTATGGAAGAGTTCCGTTGTCCCTTCCGCTGCAGAACCTGTTAAGATAGGTGGATCAATCTTAATGAAACCTTCTTTATTATAGAATTCGTAAGTCGCGCGAATAATTTCATTGCGAATCTTCATCACCGCATGTTGTCGTTTTGAACGTAACCAAAGGTGACGGTGGTCCATTAAAAACTCGGTCCCGTGTTCTTTTGGCGTGATAGGGAAATCAACGGATTCATGAATGAGTTCAAGGTCAGTGACTTGCATTTCATAACCAAAAGGCGAGCGCGTATCTTCTACAATTGTTCCTGTCACATAAACCGATGATTCTTGTGTCAAAGATTTCGCTAAGTTAAAGACTTCTTCTGATACCGCTGCTTTAACGACAACACCCTGAATAAACCCTGTGCCATCGCGTAATTGTAAGAAAGCAATCTTACCACTTGAACGCTTGTTACTAAGCCAAGCGCCCATTTTTACTTCTTCATTTAAATGTTCATTTACTTTACTAATGGTTGTTTTCAACAAACTTCCCTCCAAAATCTCTCTCTTATATTTTTGCATGCCGCTCAATAAAGCGGGTCATGCGGATCATCGCATCTTCTAATTGACTTTTCTTAATCACGTACGATATTCGGATATTTTTCGGTGCGCCAAAACCAGTACCCGGAATCACAGCCACTTGTTCTTCTTCTAGCAGAGCTGTTGAAAATTCTTCGACATCACTAAAACCACACATGTCAATCGCTTTTTCTACATTCGGGAACAAATAAAACGCTCCGTGCGGTTTAACACAAGTCATACCAGGCACACGTGTTAATAAATCGTATGTGTACGCTAATCTTTCGTTAAATGAGGCAACCATTTGAGTAATCTCTTCTTCTTCATGAGTATAGGCAGCTAACGCAGCATATTGACTAATTGTTGTCGGATTAGATGTTGAATGACTACACAGATTTGTCATCGCCTTAATGATTGTTTTCCGCCCGACCGCATAACCAATTCGCCACCCCGTCATCGCATGTGATTTTGACACACCATTGATGATCACGGTTTGTTTTTTTAGTTGTTCTGATAATGAGGCAATGGAAACATGTGGCTGGTCTGTATAGATCAACTTCTCATATATTTCATCTGATACAATGATAATATTATGTTTGATACAGACTTTGCCTAGGGCCATTAATTCGTCTCTTGTATACATCATTCCTGTTGGGTTACTCGGGGAATTAATAATAACCGCTCGTGTTTTTTCGGTGATGGCTTGTTCTAATTGTTCGGGCGTTAATTTAAACTGATTCGCCTCTTTACCTAAAACAAACACAGGTTCACCTTCAGCAAGCTTAATTTGTTCCGGATAACTGACCCAATAAGGAGCAGGTACGATGACTTCGTCACCAGGATTTAACAACACTTGAAATAAGGTATACAACGCATGTTTGGCACCAGTTGTCACAACGACTTGATCGGCGTCATAATCAATGCTTGATCTTTTAACATTTTACGTGCAATCGCTTCTCTAAGTGGCAAAATACCACCCGATGGCGTGTAACGCGTTAAACCACTGCGCATGGCACGCTCTGCGGCTTCGATAATATATTCGGGCGTATTAAAGTCAGGTTCACCTGCGCCTAAACCAATCACATCATGTCCACTGTCTTTTAGTGCCTTCGCTTTTGCGGTAATTGCTAAAGTTGTGGAGGGCGTCAGTGTTTGTACACGTTTTGCTAATTGCATATAATCACCTTTCCTTAGTTCACATTATTTAAGGTTAAGCCACTTTCATATGTACCATCGGTTAATCGGTAATAATCATAACGAACTGTACCAGATGTTGTGGTTGAAACGATTTCAACAATCGGTACTTGCTGTCTTAAACCTACGTTCACACGAATCACTTTGTTGGTCGGTCTTTCAGACTTAAATGTTGCTATCATTGGCTGAAGTGGGTCATTAGATGCCACTGTGTAAGTGGTAATCGCGGCCGTTTCATCTGTTTGATTCACAAAGTAATAGGTGACACTTTCTTCATCACGTGTGTGAATCACATGATAAAAGACTTCCCCGTGATAACGAGTCACCTCTTCAATCGTTGATGGGTCATAAGCTTCTTTTACACGTGCGATCGATTGTTCAAACCCTTGGTCTTCATGATCGCGAATGACACCGTACAGATGAATGCTATAACCAACGCTGAATAAACCTATAAGTAATAAAATACTGACAACAATTTTAAAGTAATTAAGTTCGATAAATTGTGAAGATTGCTGTCTCATCGTCATCCTCATCTAGTGCTAAACCAAACATCAAATCATCATCCTTTAATGTCCGGTTCAAACTATCAACTATTTTATAGAGTTCTGGGTTGTTCTGTAACTTAACCGTTGATAATGTTTCTATTTTTTCATTACGCATTGTATCCCAACCTTTAGTTATTTTGTGTTTATGACAAGTAATGATAAACCTTGTTATATTATAGCAGGTTTTCTAAGGAAACATAATGCTTATCGAGGCTTTTTTAAGATTTCTCCATGTTTTTTACCTCTTTACTTGTCACTCAAGAATGTTTGAGCCATGTCTAACAATTCTGTCGTACGTCGATGAAAGACAGGTACTGACGGTAGCGATTCAATAAATGTTCGACCATAACTTTTCGTTACCAGGCGATCATCTGTCACGACAACGATACCTATATCTGTTTCATGACGAATTAATCTTCCAAAACCTTGTTTAAAGCGAATAACCGCATCAGGTAATGAATAGCAATAAAAACCTGATTGACCGTTGCTTTCTATTCGCTTCAATTTTGCTTCAATGACTGGCTGGCTCGGTGATTGAAACGGTAATCGAGCAATGACAACGCATTTCAAATCATCACCCGGGATATCTAACCCTTCCCAAAAGGCATGGGTTCCGAGCAATATAGCTTGGTCTGTTTGTTGGAAATGTTTCTTTAATTTTTCATGACTCCCGCTTGAGATTCCTTGAGCAATTAAGACGTAATCATCTTGAAACAGTTCTTCTAATAACGCATACGTCTCTTTTAACATGTGATAAGAATTAAATAAAATCAACATACGTCCTTTAGTTAGATCGGCTAAAGAAAAAACAAGTTCACTTAACGCCTCAATATAAGCGGTCGTTTCACGATTATCAAGACGCGGAAAATCATTTGGGACAAGGACTTGAACGTTGTCCTCAGTCGGATATAGTGCTGGAAAGCGATACGTATTGATTGGTTTTTCAATCCCTAATTGGTCTTGTAAATAATCAAAGCGATGATTCACCGTTAATGTCGCACTCGTTAAAATGACTGATCGCTCTTTAGTAAAGTAATAGCGATTCACAGTCTCACTAATATCGACTGGTTTTTTATAAAACCTGATCGGCTGTTGCTGATGAGTCAAATCCATTTCTAACCAATACACAGCATCTGTGGAATCCTCGATAAAAAATTGGTTGTACGGTGCCAAAAAGGCTGAAACAATCGGTGTGAGCTCTTCCCGAATCAACGGATGTGGGGTACGATAAACGTCTTTAAGTAGGTCGTCAAGCAACAATTTAAACCGTTCATACATTACCTTCATCGTTGCAAACGCAGCAGCTGACGGGTCAATCGTAACCATCTTCTTTGATCGTTCCGCTGTCATGTGATGGGTCATAAACTGACGGGCGTAATCAATGAAACATTGATAATCATATTTTATATCTTCAATAGCGGCTTTCATCTTGCTATCTAACACATCAAATGTCTTTAAACGATGCACCACTTGATTTAAAAAGGCATGAATCGCTTGAGAGTGAAACATTAACCTTCTTCTTGCTCAATCACTTCTGGTAAGTGATGCGCCTCATCAATAATCAGTCGATTGAGAGGCATGTTATCTTGCAGAATCAATTGATGCATAAGCGCATGGTTAACGATAACGATATCTGCTACTTCGATTTGGGCTAGTTTATGTTCATAATAACTAAAGGCTTGTATTTCATCTGTATCAAAGCGGTGAGAAAATTGATGAAACAATTGATACCCACTCCGAGGTAATTGAATTTCATCAACATCACCCGTTTCTGTTTTCGTTAACCAAATAAGGACAATCGCTTTTGTTAAAGTAAAGTCATAGTGGTCATTATCCGTTTTCACAATCCACTCACTAAAACGTTTTAAACTTACATATTGATTTTTCCCTTTTAACACTTCAATCTGACACGTTTCAGAGAGATGAGCCAATATTTTGGGTACTTCTTCATGTAGCACCTGTTTTTGAAGCTGCTTTAAATAGGTACTTATAAACACTTTCTCCTTTGATGTTTTAGCAAAGTAGATAGCCGCAAGGAGATAACTCATCGTTTTACCTATTCCTGTTCCCGCTTCTATCAACGCCGATGATTGCGTCACAAAGGCATGATAAATCGCTTCACTCATTTCGCGTTGACCGAGACGAAGTGGTACATTAAACGCCGTCTCAAATGTATCTAGCCAGTCACCAAACGATTGCGTTATCGGTTCAGATCGATTCGGTTTGATGTCAGTGACACGTTTAATCGCTAAACCATAATGATAATCATATGGATCCTCTGTCTCTTTAATTAGATCCGCTTGCGGTTTATTAAGGCTGTCATGAATGATTGGAATCACATCACTTTTCAACTTCTCAGCTAACGGCAACAATTTCTTTAAGGTCGTCTTTGGTAATTGCGTTAACTCACTTAATAACACCTTTAATAATTCGGTTGTCACATAGGCATCTGATAGGGCTCGATGGGGATCATCATGGGTCAGTGCTAAAAATTGAGCCAGTTGATTCAACTTAAATCCTGGAGCTTTTGGCAACATCATGCGACTTAGTTCGACCGTATCCAATGTTTTGACGTTAAGTTTTTCAAGACCAACACGGGCAAATTCTTGATTTAAAAAACCTAAGTCAAACGGCACATTATGCGCAACAAAATAAGCTTCATCAAATAAATGATGAATATCATTCGCTACTTCTTCGAATGTCGGTTGATCCATCACCATCGCATTATTAATACCCGTTAAATGTTCGATAAACCGAGAAATATGTCTATGCGGATTAATAAGGGTTTGATACGTTTTGACAATCTGTTGATCGCGATAGATGACAATCCCGATTTCAATGATTCGATCTTGTTTTTGGTTTCCTGTTGTTTCTAAATCGACAACCGCAAATGTCGTCATCTCGCTCACCTTCAATCATAGTTTTCACGTGACACTCATGTTTACTCAATAATGGTGCGTGGGGCTTCTTGGTCAATCATCTCTTTAATCGTATTGTCTTCATTTAAAATGGCAACTTTAGGTGTAAATGTCGTTAAGTCTTCTTCTGATACGAGCGCATAACTAACGATAATCACAATATCCCCTGGTTGAACCAATCGACTTGCAGCCCCGTTTAAACAAATGACACCACTGTGTCTCTTACCAGGAATGACATACGTTTCAAGGCGTGCACCATTATTATTGTTGACTATTTGGACTTTCTCATGGGGTAGCAAATCAATCGCTTCCATAAGCGCTTGATCAATCGTGATGCTACCCACATAATTTAAGTTAGCTTCCGTGACACGGGCGCGGTGTAACTTACCTTTCATTAGCGTACGAAACATAATGATCGATCCCTTCTTTGATGTGGATGTCATGTTTTTTTTGTGTCATGCATTCATTGATTGTTAGCTTGATTGTTTTTAAGCATCAAGCTTCATGTCAATAATGACGTTATCAATTAATCTCGCTTTTTCAAACTTAACCGCACAGGCGAGAATCACCTGTCCTTTTAATGATGTTAAGGCTTCTAATTGAGGATAACTCAACAGTTCAATATAATCAATCTCAGCGTGACGACTTTGATTGATAACAGCCTGAACATGTGACAGAATGATCTGTTGATTCCGTTCACCGTTAGTGATCATTGTCCTTGCCTCACTAAGCGCTTGATAAATCAGCGGGGCTTCAAGACGTTCGTCAGCACTGAGATGAACATTACGGCTACTTTTCGCTAATCCATCAGGTTCCCTGACGGTTGGGATCTGTCGTAAGATGATATTAAAATTAAAGTCTTGAATTAATAAATCAACGACAGCCACTTGTTGGGCATCTTTTAAACCGAAATAGACACGGGTTGGCTCAACGAGATGAAATAATTTAGTTAACACCGTCAGTACACCACCGAAGTGTCCGGGTCTCGTGCGGTCACAGAGGACCCCCATGCGTTTCGTTAAAGTCATCGTCACCCCTATTTCCAATGGTACATCTCACGTGCATGTGGCATAAATAAAACATCGACATCCTGTGCGGCGCAGATGTTTGTGTCATGGGCCTCACTCCGAGGGTACGCCTCTAAATCATGTGGGTCATTAAACTGGAGGGGATTAACAAACACGCTAACCACAACCACGTCATTTTCTTCTCTCGCATAGTCAATTAATGTCGTATGCCCCTCATGTAAATACCCCATCGTTGGCACAAAGCCAATCGTCTGATTAGCGTCTTGTTTTCCTTTCACATAGCGCTTCAAGTCATCAATCGTGTAGATCATTTCCATCGGACTCATTCCTCCTCTAACGACACACCTTCATTTAACTGATAGGTATGTTTTTCCTCAGGAAACTGTGTCTGTTTAACCTCTCTCACAAAGGTACTAAGCGCTTGATTAATGGTCAGATTTAAATCTGCGTAAGGTTTCACAAATCTCGCTAAGCGACTCGTCCCATACTGCAACAAGTCATGATAAACAAGAACTTGACCATCACAGCTTAAACTTGCGCCAATACCGATCGTCGGAATTGTTAACGCTGACGTAATTTTATCAGCTAGCGGGGCTGGAATACCTTCTAATACACACATGACAGCGCCGTGTTGTTCGACCTTTTTTGCGTCTTCTATCAACTTTTCGGCTGATTGCTTGTCTTTTCCTTGAACTTTAAAGCCGCCCATCACATGGACTGATTGCGGGGTCAGTCCGAGATGACTCACGACCGGAATCCCTGCTTCAGTTAAACGTTTCGTTAACGTTAACACCATCTCACTTGCACCTTCTAATTTTAACGCTTGTGCTTGTGATGCTTGAAACAGTTTTTTGGCATTCATTAATCCGTCTTCAACTGAAATATGGTAACTCATAAAGGGCATATCCACGACAATAAAGGTCTCTTTTGCCCCGCGTCTAACCGCTTTCGCATGATGAACCATATCACTAAGCGTAACATCGGTTGTTGAGTCATACCCTAGCATCACCATGCCTAATGAATCCCCCACTAAAATTAAGTCTGCGCCTGATTGTTCAACCATTTTTGCTGACGGATAATCATAAGCGGTAATCATCACAGCCTTCTCTCGGTTTTGTTTCATCTGATAAAAATCAAGAATCGTTTTCATGTGTGACCTCCTTCAAACCAGTGAATGTCTGCTGAATACAATCGATCGGTTTGATCTCCATTTTTAATAAGCAACGCCCCGGTCTCATGAATGCCAACAAAGACGCCACTTTTTTCTTTGTCACCCAATCGGTAAGTTAATGTCTCACCTCGCCTGAAAGCGTGCTGTTCCCATTCATCTTTAATCGAATCAAACCCGTCCGTTAATAGGGTGCGGTATAAGGTTTCAAAATGTTTTAAGAAGTCTTGAATAAAATAACGCCGCTTAAAGCGTTCATCCGTTTCAATCATGAGTGATGTCACCGTATCACGGAGGTCTTCTGGAAACTCATCCAGCCGTTGATTAATATTTACACCTACACCAATCACCATATAATGAATTTGGTCTTGTTCTGCTTGCATCTCCGTTAAAATACCGGCAAGTTTTTTACCATTTATTAAGATATCATTCGGCCATTTAATTTTGGGTTCAAGTGTTGTTTTTTGTTTAATCGTGCGCACCAAGCTCACCGCTGTTAGTAAGGTGATTTTTTGGGCTTCAACGGGCGATAGCTCTGGCCTTAAAATAAAACTAAACCATGCCCCGTTTTTATTTTCCGAACTGAACGCCGGTGTAGCCTTCCTCGTCCCTTCGTTTGTGAATCAGCGACAACTAGATAGCCATCCGGCTTATTTTCTCTAGCCGGGTGTGCGCTAAATCTTGTGTCGATGTTAATTGGTCGTGGTATTCTAACATCTGACCGAGCACATCGGTATCTAGCCCCCAAAATAACGTGTTTTCACTTACCTTATCCGGCATATCAATTAATCGGTAGCTTTATTTGGAACAGCTTTAAAATGATAACCATCTTCCTCTAAATGTTTCATCTGCTTCCAGACCGCTGTCCTTGAAATACCGAGTTGGTCAGATAACCATTGTCCTGACACATACGTATGCATATTTTGTGCTAATAATTGAATGATTTTTTCTCGATTGGATAGGACCATATGACCCACTCCTTTAGTTGTTCTCGTTGATTTGGTAGTTCACCGGTAATAATCTTCTCTTCAAGTTGGTCAAGTATATGACCAATCCATCTGCCGCGTTTACGCTCAGGAAATAATTGCATCACATCATTGCCTGAGAGGGCTATGTCTTGTTTTGAATGAATGGGTAACTGTTGATGTATTTTTGTTAAGTCCTCTAATGATAGCGTCTCATCGAAGAGACGATCAGCTAAATCGGTAAAGCGATGATACAGCTGAGGAGTTAAATGATAGGCGATCAACGGTAAGGGTTGCTGACTTTGATAACACGTAAGCGATGTATAAAGCATGTTAGCCTCCCGCTTTTGAACATTGGATAACCGGTAAGCCTCATAAACAGACTTTAACGCGGTATTTTGATGACGAAAACCGATATAGACCAGCGCATCTATGAGACTGTGAAAGGCTCTTTTCACACGCTTTAAATCATCCATCACTGTTGTAAACTCTTTGAAAAAGGGTAAACGCAAGAGTAACTGTTCTGTTTCCTCAAGCATCAGCGCCTCATGTAAATATACTCCTTGAAAAAACTTATCCAATTCGACGTGAATCCGTTCAATAGAGACATGATCAATCAAGGCAAGCGACTCTGTGAGCGCTGTTTTAGTTTTCTGTTCAATCGCAAAGCCAAGTTGGCTACTAAAGCGAATCGCTCGCAACATTCTTAAGGGATCTTCATTAAAGCGTGCAGCAGGATTACCAACTGCCCGAATCCGTTTATGATTAATATCCACTTGCCCACCAAAGGGATCAATAAGCGCATCCATTTGCGTAAGAGCAATCGCATTCATAGTAAAGTCACGACGAGCTAGATCTTTTGTGACATCCGTGACAAAGTTAACCTTATCAGGATGACGTCGATCACTATACGTCGTTTCTTCACGTAGCGTTGTGACTTCAAATGATGTGTGATCATGACGAACGATCACGGTACCATGTTCAATACCTACTGGTATAACCTGACTAAAGAGCGCTGAGACATCTTCAGGTCGTGCACTTGTCGCAATATCAATATCATTAATCGGTCGTCCTAATAAGTAATCGCGCACAGAACCTCCAACGATATAAGCCTCATAACCTGCTTCAATTAAGCGTGTTAAAATCGGCTCGGCTGGTTTGAAAACATCCATTTGTTAACCCCTTCTCTTTCAGTCGTTACCATGATTTTAACATAACCTTTCGAATTTTTGAATGTTAACAGCATAAATATCCTTGTTAACATTAAAAACACCCATCTGTTAAGATGAGTGTTTTAAATATATTAATAATGACTTACATGATGATCGTTTTAGTTACCTGCCTTACGCATCAATGACATCGCGCCAATGAAAAAACCCTGCTTCTAGCGCACGAATCATCACTTCAGCACCCGCAAGATTAGTGACGAGAGGAATTTGATAAACATCACATAATCGCATTAAGGCGCTAATATCTGGCTCATGTGGTTGAGCCGTTAATGGATCTTTAAAGAATATTACTAAATCCATTTCATTCTCTGAAATTTTCGCTCCGATTTGTTGGTCACCACCAAGTGGCCCTGAATTAAACCGGTGCACATCTAAGCCAGTAGCTTCAGCAATTCGCTGTCCTGTTGTTCCTGTCGCAAATAAAGCATGCTCCTTAAGGATATGTTTATAAGAGATCGCAAAATTAATCATGTCATCTTTCTTTTCATCGTGTGCAATCAATGCAATTTTCATCTGTCTTATCCCCCTAACATTAGTCCATCATTAAATGTTCAAGCCCGTATACTAAATAATCTAACTTAACAACGCGATCAATCGCAAATTTAATCCCAGACATAAATGATTCGCGGTGGAATGAGTCGTGTTTAAGCGTGAAGTTCTCACCTGGTCCACCGAAAATAACTTCTTGATGAGCGACTAGTCCTGGTAGTCTCACACTATGAATCCGCATGCCATCAAAATCCGCCCCACGCGCACCATCAATGGTCTCATGTTCATCTGGGTGGCCTTGTGACTTTTGTTTCCGCGTATCCTGAATAAGCTCGGCTGTTTTTACGGCCGTCCCAGACGGGGCATCAAGTTTTTGATCATGGTGCTTTTCAATGATTTCAACATCTGGAAAGTACTTTGCTGCTTGTTTAGCAAACTGCATCATTAACACCGCACCCATCGCAAAGTTAGGCGCAATGACAGCACCGACTTCTCGTTCTTTACTTAGTTGGGTCAGTTCCTCAAGTTCTTCTGCTGTAAACCCTGTCGTACCAACAACCGGTCTCACGTCATGTAATAGCGCAGCTTTTGCGTGTTTAAACCCTACCTTTGGCGACGTTAAATCAATCAGTACATCTGCTTCAACTTCATCTAAACATTGATTGATATCATCATAAAAGATCGCATCAAAGTCTGGTAACCCTTCAATTTCTTTTACTTTCATACCTTTATGGTGTAAATCTACACACCCAACAAGGCAAAGATCTTGATGTTTTTTTATCATTCTTAAGGCTTCACTGCCCATTTTACCGCTCGCTCCAGCGACGACAACGTTAATTTTTGCCACATGAATCACTCCTTCTTTTTTGTAAATCGGTTTTTATCGCGTGTTTCAATTTTAGTCATGGCTTGATCAAACGCTTTTGCTGCATCAATATCAAGACTATTGGCAAAGGATAACAGGACGAAAAAGATATCACCGAGTTCATCTTCCACTGTATTGGCCGCCTCAGATGCTTTTTTCTTCTTAGGTCCATACATATGATTGACTTCTCTCGCTAATTCGCCAAGTTCTTCAGTAAAGCGCAACATCATCACTTCTGGACTAAAATAACCTTCTTCAAATTGTCGAATAAAACGGTCCACTCGTGTCTGCATCTTTTGGACATCGTATGTAACATGTTGATCACGGTCTGACATATCTCGTTCTCCTCTCTAGTCTAGCTAATTTTTCAGAAAACAGCAAATTTAATGACAAAGCTATCATCATTGTACAAAAAAAGACAACCATTTTCAATGAAGAAAACCGTTGTCTTTTGTTTAGCGCCTAACGACTCGACGCAAGTGGTTTATTTTTTTGTGCTTCATCAAATAATAAACGAGAAAGACACTCACTAAACTGAGCCAAAACGTAAAATAAGCAATCGCTGGCGTAAAGTCTGATAGCGAGCGGTAAGAGGGCATCATGCCGTAAACATAATCAATAAAGTCATTATGCAATGTCCAAATTAAGACGATGATTAAATGTTTTGTCTTAAACTGATAAAACGGTAAGTATAAGAGACCTTGAACGGCCATAGCACCATGAGAAAAGATTAACATGTAGCCCGCAGGTGATAAATCACCGGTTGTCAAAAGCATCAATACATTCATCACAACCGCCCAAACACCGTATTTAAACAAGGTCACAACCGCTAATGCTTCAACAAGTGGCCATGATTTTTTTAGTAGCAGCGCCCACAGAAAAATGGTAAAAAACAAACTTGCCGTCGGGGAGTCAGGCACAAACAATAAAAAGCGCGCCGGTGTTTGTGCGAGTTGCGGACCGTACCAAATATAGCCATAAATCGTCCCGAAAAAGTTGATGATCAGTAGTACAATTAAAAACAAACGTTGCTTTAACAAAGTGTAAAAATAGGTTACCACAGTTTATTCCTCACTTTTTATTTAACGGATGGGAATCCATTAGAGTATGTTGTTCTTCCGTTAAATAATGGGTTAATTGCTCAGACAACACGTGAAACTGTTCCAAATCTCCTTCATCCAAGCAGCGATCAATTTCTTTTCTTAGCCATACTTCATAACCGACAGATAACGTCTGATTAAGTAATGCATCGATGGTTTGTTTATCTGATTCATTCAAATAATAGTCATCCGGTATATACGGATTTTCTTCCAACACTCGGTGATAATCCAAACTTCTTTTCACGCCAAGAAAGCTTAGTTCAATGTAGAGTGGTTCATCCTTATTTAACCGCATATCATGAAACGCTTTATCGACCTCGGTTGTGACAAGATGATTTTTATAAAATTTAAACGCCGGTTTTTTTGCCCCTTCGGCTGATATTAATATACCACGCGGTGCATACTGGACATCATAAACAAAATGCACGTGGTTTAACAGATGTTCTTCACGCATTAAATAATGCAACAAATAAATACAATCGCGTTGTTTCACTTGATGTCTATTTAAAAACCAGTGAAGACACGCTTTTTTCTCCTGCATTGAAACAGTCACTTTATCACCTTCTTTATTAAAGGTTTTTTTCCATCGTCTTACAACGATGAATCACTTAGTCGTTCCAAATAATTTTCAATTTCATAATCTGTCACATCAAATGATAAATATCGTTCAAATAGGATTTTTGCCTCAGCATGTTTGCCTTCCTCAACGAGGAAGAACCCGTACGCTTTTAAGAAATCAAGATCATCTTTGAAATCCGGATAGGCTTTTTGATACGCTTCAAGCGCATGGTCAAAGTTTTCTGTTTCTTCATATGCTTTCGCAAGCTCCCAAAGATAATAACCATCTTCTTCACCTTGGTCTAATATATGCGTGATCAGTTCAATAATCGCTTCATCATCGCCATCTTCTCGGTAATTTTCAATTAAAAATAACACCGCTTCTTTATAACCAACATCAACGGCTACCGATTCTCTAGCATATTGATAACTGTTTTCTTTTTCGCCATTTCGACGAGCTAACCCAGCTGTTGTAAGCAATAACTCTTTATTCAGCGGTAAAAAGTCCAGACCACGCTTAGCAATGGCATACGCTTCTTTTATCAATCCTTCTTCTTCATAAATGTCAGCTAATTGTGGATAGACCGATGGATATTCTGGTTCTAAATCTATCAACGTTTCCCAGGCTTTGATTGCAATATCATTTCGATGCGCTTGACTAGCGACAAAACCGTATCTGAATAACGTTTCCTCATCTTCATGATCGAATTGGTTATAATGTTCTAAAGCTGATTCGAACTCTCCAACTTGCGCATAACACTCAGCTAATCGGCTATCGATCGCGACTTCTGCGATTGTGTCTTTCTCTTGTTTAACTTTTTGATAAGGCGGAATGGCTTTTTGATACTCCCCATTAGAAAAGGCAAGCTCTGCCCGAGCAAAATCAATCAAAATTTCATTGGGTGCCAATTGTTTGGCCGTTAAGAGTTTATGTTCAGCCACTTCAAATAACCCTTGTGTTTGATAGAGATCTGCTTGTGTGAGTAAACTCTCTAAGTAATGCGGATCGTTCGCATCAATTTGATTAAGCAATGTTAACGCTGCTTCATCATCTTCTAAATCAATATAAATTTCACTCAAGACCAGTTTAATTTCCGTCTCTTCTGGATATTTTGTGTAAAGTCGCTCTAAAATATCCTTCGCTTCTGGTAATAATCCGAGTTGAATATATAAATCACTAATGACGAATTGCTCATCGTCATTTGCTTCCGGTAAAAAATCTGAAAGAATGTGTAAGGCTTCTTCGTTTTGATTTTGTTCAATAAGTTGAATCGCTTGATAGATCTCTTCCACTTGTCAACGCCCCTTTATTTTCTCCTGTTTAAATAGGATAAAAAATCGAATAGTACTATCATACAAAAAATCGGAGCGAAGTTCAATAAAAACGCCAAGCTAGTTAGATGACTAGCTTGGCGTGACTCTATTTTACTTGTCGTTTGTTAGCGCAGTTAAATGGTCAAAGAAAGAAGGATAAGACACGTTAATGGCTTCCTTATCTGTCAGAGTTGTCTCACCAGTCGCAATAAGTGAAGCAATCGCAATCATCATGCCAATCCGGTGGTCACCATGAGAATCAGCCGTCGCACCCGTCAGTGTTTGGCTACCTTCAATGATCATGCCGTCTGGTGTCGGCTGAACGTGACAGCCAAATAGACGCAACGTATGGACGACACTATCAATCCGGTCTGTTTCTTTAAACCGAAGTTCTTCTGCATCTTTGATCACCGTTTGACCTTCGGCCTGTGAGGCTAAGAGAGCGAGAATAGGAATTTCATCAATCATTCGCGGGATAATATCCCCTTCGATAACCGCTCCCTTAGGCGTCTGGTAGGACACCGTCACATCTCCAATAATCTCACCGCCGATGTTTGTCGTTTCTTTAATATCAAGCGTGGCCCCCATTAACTTAATTGCATCAAGAATGCCTGTCCGTGTCGGATTTAATCCAACATCTTTTACTGTAATTTTGCTCCCTTTGACAATTAAAGCAGCCACAATAAAAAAGGCCGCGGAAGAAATGTCGCGTGGCACTTGAATCGTTGTCCCTTTTAGCGTTTGTTTACCTTCAATATGAATAGCTAAGCCATCCACTGTCACCTCGGCCCCAAATGCTTGTAACATATTCTCTGTATGATCGCGCGTTTTTGTTGACTCAACGACCGTCGTTGTCCCATTTGCTAACAGTCCCGCAAGAAGGACACCCGACTTGACTTGAGCACTTTTTACTTCAGGCTTAAAAGTAATCGCCGATAACGCCTGTCCACGCACCGCAAGTGGTAAATACTTACCTTCTTCCCGGCCATCAATGTTTGCGCCCATTTCACGCAATGGAATCGTCACTCGGTCCATCGGTCGCTTCGTTAACGATTGATCACCAAATAAGGTTGTATGAAAAGGTAACCCACTTAAAACCCCTAACAACAACCGAGCGGTTGTACCGGAATTACCTAAATCAATTGGCTGCGTTGGTTCCTTAAAGTGTTTGTAACCTTCACTATCAATTTCTACATGCTCATCATGTTGGGTAATCTGTACACCCATCGATTCAAAAGCTTTAATCGTCGTTAAACAATCATCACCCGTTAAAAAATTCGTAATCTCCGTCTTACCTTGTGCAAGTGCCCCGAAAAAAACGGCGCGGTGGGAAATCGATTTATCTCCAGGCACAAAACATTTACCCTTCAGTGGTGTTGTCGTTGGTTGTAATGTGATCTCACTCAAAATTACCCCTCCTTTAGTCTTCTAACATCGTTTCATAGCCATGCTTAATGAGTAGGCGATGACTCGTTAACTGATCCTCTTTTGAAACAAAACTTAACCTTAGGACACCGGTGATGCCTTCTCTTACTTCTAGGATTTCAATATTTTTAATACTGATATCAGCTTCAGCTAATAAAGTAACCACGGTCTTTAACGCACCTGGCTGGTCAAAAATATCGACATAGACATCGTAGAAAGACATTAAAGCTCCGCGTCCTTTACGATCAAGTCCATCGCGGTATCTTTTAGCTTGATCAAGGTAATGATACATCGCTTCTGATTCATCTGATGCTAACATGCGATGCAGCTGTTTCATTTCTTCAATCCAATCTTTTAATAACCGTTTCATGACGTTTTTATTTTGAAACAAAATATCTTGCCACATTTTCGGATTACTTGAAGCAATACGGGTAATATCTCGAAACCCGCCTGCTGCGAGTGTCGGAATACTCGGATGCTTCTCTTGCCACTTCTCCGCTTGGTGAACCAAACTTGAAGCAATCAAATGCGGGAAGTGAGAAATAACCGATGTCATTTCATCGTGTTCTTCCCCGTCTAATTCGATAAACTTTGCTTTTGTTGAGCTGAGTAGCTCTTCAAGATACGTTATATCGTCAGCTGTTGCACTCGTTGTTTTTGTTAGCACGTAAATCGCATTTTCAAATAAATGTTCCTTCGCTGCCTCGACCCCCCGTTTATGCGAGCCGGCCATCGGGTGTCCGCCAACGAAATGAATCTGTGGGTTCGTTAATTGTTCCGCTTGTTTTAACACGGACTGTTTAACTGAACTAACATCTGTCACTAGTACAGGCTTTGTTAAAGGAATCTGATTTAAGTCATCAATTAATTGACACGTGACGGATACAGGACACGATAAAATGACCACATCGGCCGCTTGAACGGCCTCTTTAAACAGGGTGTAGTTTCGTGCACGAGACCCTTTTCTTTCGCATACTGCAAGGTTTTCTGATCATGGTCATAACCTAATAACGTATGATTGGTATGTGACGTTAAATTTAGCGCCAACGACCCACCAATTAAACCAAGACCCGCTACTAATACCCGCGCCATTACATATCTTCCTTTTCATGTTCAGCTAAGAAAGTACGAATATGTGCTTGCATAGTATCCATATCCGCTTTTTCTCCTATCGTAATTCGCACACTATTTGGCATACCTAACGCTTCACCGGACCGAATAATGAACCCTTTACTGAGTAAGTAATCAAAGAGCGCATCACCTGAGACAGGTAACTTCACTAAGACAAAATTCGTTTCACTATCAAAGTAATCCAGCTCCATCTCATCTAAAAAGGCTATAAACGTCTGCTTGTTTTTATTCGTTTCACCGACAGTATGCTGAATAAAGTCTTGATCTCGATAAGCTTCCGTTGCCGCAAATTGTGCTAGCTTGGTCGTATTAAATGGTCCACGAGCAATGTTTAAAACGTTGGCGACACTTAAGTCACACACACCAAAACCTACCCGCAAACCTGCTAGACCATAGGCTTTAGAAAACGTACGAAGCACAATAAAGTTAGGGTACTGATTTAAGTAGCTTAAACTATCAGGCGCATCATCGCGGTCAATGTATTCATAGTACGCTTCATCCATCACGACAAGCACATCTTCTGGTACAGCTTCTAAAAAGCGTTCGAGCGATGGTTGATTAATGATACAACCCGTCGGGTTGTTGGGCGAACAGAGCCAGATGATGCGTGTATCGGTATCTATCGCATCTAACATCCCTTGTAAATCGTGGTAACCGTTTAATAGTGGGATTTCTTTTATGTCAGCTCCTTGAATCAGAGCATTATGCTTATATTGTGGGAACGTTGGTGTTGCCATAATCGTATTGGTGCCTTTTTCTAAATAAACACGACAAATAATATCAATCACTTCATCAGAACCACAACCAAACACGAGTTGGTCTAAATCAACTTGTAAATCTGAACTGATGACCTCACGCAACACTGTCGCATAACCATCCGGATAAATCTCAAAGTGATTCGCTGAGTCTTTCACAACTTGATCAACTTTTTTTGAGTAACCGAATGGATTTTCATTGGATGCTAATTTAACGATCCGATCTAAACCTAATTCTTTTTTGACTTCTTCTATTTGTTTCCCTGGTTTATAGGGTGACATGTGATTAAAGATTTGTTTATGTTTCATTATTTCCCCTCCGCATTTTCTACTAAGTCCGGTCTTAATGTCACAGCTTGTTCTTGATAGACATGGATGATTTCTTGTTGTGGTTGCTCCGTGTTGACTGATAACATCAACCTGATACAAAGTGGCAGGCCGTTAGGCACATTGATTTCTTTCATACACATCACCGGCACAAACATCCAACCTTCTTTTTCTCTAATGGGACGTGCCGGGAAAGCTTGATCAATATCATCTGTTACAGAGACGAACACATGGGCCACATCTTCCGGTCAATAGCATTTTTTTCAATTAAAGCTTCAAGTAAAGCCGATGTTTTTTCATAAATTTCGGTCGAATTATTTTGACTCACTGTCGTTGCTCCGCGAATGCCTCTCATCATCTTATCACCATCTTCTCTAAAAAGGATTCTAACTGTTGACGTAGGGAAACGTCTTCCATATCAACGAGTATAGGTTCACCTAACGCTTTTAATAACACCATTTTAATCGTCGCATTCTTCGTTTTTTTATCACGTTTCATTCGTTCCATCAATCGATTCACACTAAGACGTGGTAAATTCAACGGATAATTATTACGCTTCATCCAGTCATAAAAGGCATCAACAGGTAGCGACACAGAAAAATGTTGTTCACTCAGTTCCATCGCAAATAACATACCGATCGCCACAGCTTCTCCGTGGGTCATCTTACCATAACCAAGTTCTGATTCAATCGCATGACCAAGCGTATGACCAAAGTTAAGAAACTGACGAATATTCGCCTCACGTTCATCCATTTCAACAATGTTCGCTTTCACATTAATCCCGTGGATTAAATCACGAATAAGTGTCGTCTCAGATAAAGATTCATCTAATGTCACTGATTTAATTTGATCCCAAAATGGTGGGGTGTGAATCATACTATGTTTAGCGATCTCCGCATACCCTGAGCGAATTTCTCGAAACGGAATTGTTTGCAGTGTTTCGACATCATAAATAACCGCCACAGGCGGGTAAAAAGCGCCGATGAGATTTTTACCAAGTGGATGATTAATCGCTACTTTGCCGCCGACACTTGAGTCATGAGCTAGGATGGTCGTTGGCATTTGAATGAAATCAACGCCTCGCAAATAGGTCGCGGCCACAAATCCAGCCAAATCGCCAATCATCCCACCACCTAAAGCAATGATGAGACCATCACGATCGACCCCTGCTTCAATCAACTGTGTCATTAAATCGAAATAAACCCGACTGCTTTTTGATTCTTCTCCGGCCGGGATAATGGAATAGGTTACATGGAATTGATCTTTAAGTGTATTGTATACGTCATCTAAATAAAGCGGTGCAACATTAGAATCGGTCATAATATAAACGGATGGATAGTCTTTATTGATGAAGGACTTCAGTTTAAACCGAAGTCCTTGATCAATCACGACAGGGTAATCGTGTGTACTCGTTTTAATCGATAATTGTTCCATTAGAAACACCGCACTTCTTCGCGGTAGTCATCAAAAGCTGTTTTTAATTTCTTGAATTGATCATGTGGGAACTGTTCCAAAATAGCTTTAGCGATCTCAAAAGCAACGACATGCTCCATCACAACAGCTGCCGCTGGAACCGCACAAGAATCTGACCGTTCGATACTGGCGTTGAAAACTTCTTTTGATTCGATATCAACCGATTGGAGTGGTTTATATAACGTTGGAATAGGTTTCATGACACCGCGGACAACAATTGGCATTCCTGAGGTCATACCGCCTTCAAAACCACCTAAATTATTCGTCCGTCGACTAAATCCAGTCGCTTCTGACCAAATGATTTCATCGTGCACCTTTGAGCCAGGTCGACGACTCGCTTCAAAGCCAATACCGAATTCCACACCTTTAAAGGCATTAATCGATTGTACCGCAAAAGCTAACCGAGCATCCAGCTTACGGTCGTAATGTACATAAGAACCAATACCGGCTGGTAATCCTTCAACGATAACTTCACAAATACCCCCAATGGAATCGCCATCTTTTTTCGCCTGGTCAATCGCATCACGTATTGGTTGTTCGACATCACGGTCTAATACACGGACATCGGATGCTTCTGATTTTTCGATTTTTTCATCGATTGTTAAGCTCGGTTGATCTTTCGCTGTAATACCGGCAATTTCATGCACATAACCGACAATTTTCACTCCGAGATGATTCAGCAAGGTTTTAGCGACCGCTCCTGCCGCAACGCGGGCGCCTGTTTCACGAGCAGATGAGCGTTCTAGTATATTACGCATATCACGGTGACCGTATTTAATTGCCCCATTTAAATCGGCATGACCTGGACGCGGACGTGTCACGGTACGTCTAATCGCTTGATCAAGATCTATCGGATCTTCCCCCATAATATCTTCCCAATGTTTAAAGTCGTCATTTTTTACGACCATCGCAATCGGTGAACCAAGTGTATAACCGTGGCGTACCCCACCACAAATATCAACAAGATCTTTTTCTATTTGCATCCGTTTACCACGGCCATAGCCTTTTTGTCGTCTTAGTAGTGATTCATTTATATTTTCTGTTGTGAGTGGCATCCCAGCTGGTAAACCTTCTACAATCGTCGTCAATTGTTTACCGTGGGATTCTCCTGCAGTTAAGTATCTCATAATCCGTCTCCCCCAAAAGTTATTTTTAAATTAATATAACATACCTTTAGACTGTTGTGTGTGATAAATTGATAGATTATTCTTTTTTTTCGCACTTTTAAACAGATGTAACAAAAATGGAGTAGCACACTACTCCATCGATTACTTCGGCATACTATTGACTTTTTGATAGAAAAAGTATCAATCACTTTGAATTGATAGCGTTCTGGACTAAAAATCTGTTCCGTACTACCGACAAAGAAAACACCTTGATCTTTTAATGCATCAGAGAATTTATGATAGATGGCATGTTTCGCTTCTTCGGTGAAATAAATCATCACATTGCGACAGACGATTAAATCATAATTTTTCGGATACGGGTCTTCTAGTAAGTTATGTTTTTTGAACGTGATCGCCTTTTTCAGTGCAGGATCAATCCGGTAAACATTTTGATCAAAGCTAAAATAACGTTTTTTTAACGATTCTGGCACTTCTTTTAGGGCGCGTTCGGTATAAATACCTTCTCTTGCCCGCGCTAAAATTTTTTCATCTAAATCCGTCGCAAGAATGTCAACATGTTTTAAATCCATGTGTTGGCTAAGCAACATCGCCAGCGTATACGGTTCATCTCCCGATGAACAAGCCGCACTCCAGATTTTAAGTGTGTGATTCGGTTTTATCAGGTGGGTAATATTTTTTTATCTAACACATCCCACCGTGCTTTATTACGGAAAAATTCCGATACATTGATCGTCATTTTATCGAGAAATTCATGCAACAGAGCGTCATCTTTCTTTAATACCGCATGATAGTCCATAAACGTTGTAAAACCTCTTTTGTCTCGTAAAGACGTTAACCGTCGTTTCATTTGTACTTCTTTATAAAGCTTTAAATCGATCCCTGTCTGTTTATAAATTGCTTCAACAAATGCTTTATAGTCTGACATATCTCTTCCTCTTTTCTCTCATTACCGCGTGCGTTTATAAAGGATGGTTGTATAATAGATCAGTTCACGTTGATCTATGTCGGTCGGTAACTGCCGCAGTTCAATCAGTGCGCGTTCAATAAACCGGTGGGCCAACTGTGTTGTTTGTCTTGGCCCATTTACAGCACTAGCCAATGTATAATAACCATTTTTCTGATCACTCGCGACTGGTTTACCAAGTGTGGCTGCTGTTGATGTATAGTCGAATATATCATCTTTTAGTTGATAAGCCATTCCGATATAATAACCACTTCGACGAAAATGCCTTAATGTGTCATTTGTATAGCCTGATAAATAACCTGCCAAGTACAAAATGCTTTCAACAAAGAGCGCGGTTTTATCTCGGATGACTTTCAAGTAGCGATACGTTGATACGTGGCAGTTGTAGCGGTTAGATTGTTGTTGTATTTCTCCGTGGACCATTTGATAAAACAGTCGACTAAACACGCGGTGAACTTCTCTATCCTCTATATCGGCAAGTGCAAGCAAACTTTGAGTGAAAATGGCATTTCCCATATGTAAAGCCGTATAAGGAGTGAACTTTTCATGTAACGTTTGTTGATGACGTCTCATATCTGCTTGGTCAATAATGTCATCATGAATTAAACTGGCCAGATGTATGCCTTCAATCGCGATCCCGATAGATAATAAATCCCGCTGTCGTGACGAATCTTTAGTTAAAGCGTGATAAAACAAGGTAAGACGGGTTTGTTTCCCACCTGAAGTCATTAAAGCACTGAGCGCATCATTGTGTGTGGAATCAAACATTGTAAAAAGAGACACCATTTCTATTTTGACTTGCTGCTTATATGTATCGAGCGTTTTAACGTCTGACAACGAAACTGGATGATGTGATCGGTGTCCTTCTGGTGTGTCATCACCTTGCCATAATAAGTGAAAATATTGAAGCGGTGCCGGTCTATTCTGTTGATTAGACACATTGGCTAGGTAAGTCGATTGAAGCACCTTTAATACCCGTTTTAACGTCCTGAGTGAATGGTGCTGAACCATATAGCGGTAAAAGAGACTACTATAATAATCTCCTTGAAGGACATTTTCCCTTAACACGCCATCTGTTACCTGATGACAGGTAAGACTACGCATGAGATAGAGTGTTGGTATCAGGCAATGTATCACAACTTCTTGGTCTACGGTCGCTCCTTCTATAGACAAAAGACACGTATCAATCAGACCTGTTTCATCTGTCGACAACATCCCATTCATTTTATGTGCCACTAATCGATGGAGATCACGTTTGAACTGTTCGTCCACTTGTAATATCTCCATAACCCGACTTAATTTCGGCATGTCCTTTGACCTTAATTGCTGATGTATGTTCGGTAAATTGTACAACAAGTACTTCTCCTTCATCTAACTTCTCTGAGTGATGAAATTTCGTTGATTGCCCTCGGGTCAAACCGATGACTTGAACACCATTTTCTAATGCTTTAATGATCATGTAATCTGGTTGCATGTTGGTCACCCTTTCATTTTAGATGTAAAAAGAGGATGCAGAAAGCTGCATCCTCTAAGTAGCCCTATGTAACATTATTTTACGATATCTTTAAGGGCTTTACCTGGTTTAAAAGCAGGTACTTTGCTTGCTGGGATTTCAATCTCAGCACCAGTTTGTGGGTTGCGGCCTTTACGAGCTGCACGATCACGCACTTCAAAGTTACCAAAACCAATTAATTGTACTTTTTCACCATCTTTAAGTGAATCCATGATTGATTCAAAAACTGCATCAACAGCTTTAGTTGCGTCTTTTTTAGAAAGTTCGCTTTTTTCAGCTACAGCATTAATTAGATCTGTCTTGTTCATGATATTCACCTCCTCCCGCATTTAAATTCATGAAGCATGAGAATTTAAATGGTGTTTAATCCATTCGTTCACAAGTTTCTGCAATTCTATACTTCTGTCACAAATAAATCGGTGACAAGCCTTATAATATACGACTTTTACCATAAATTCAACAAAAATCGAAAGAAAGAATGAAAAATAACCCATTCTCGTTAATTATCACCCATTTTTTACCTTAAAACACTTAATTTCAGCCTTTTTACTAGCAATAATGGCACTTGTTACGACTCAATGACAGAAGCTCATCCTCAGTTTTCCCTACTGTTTTCGTTTTAAACATGCATTTTAAAAAACGTACGGCAAAGCCGTACGCTTCAATTATAAAACAATCGCAATCAAACCGCCATGCCCTTCATTGACGATCTTTGTCAGTGACAGTTGGAGTTTTTCTCTTGCATTCTCTGGCATTAACGCGAGTTTCGCTTGAATGCCGTCTCTTACAATCGCACTAAGTGAGCGACCAAAAACTTCACGGTCCCATATCGATAATGGATCGGATTCATAGTCTCGCATCAAATAGCGAATCAATTCTTCACCTTGACTTTCCGTCCCAATAATCGGCGCAAATTCCGAGGTTACATCAACTTTAATCATATGAATCGATGGAGCTTTCGCATGAAGTTTCACACCGTAGCGCTGACCTTGTTTAATAATTTCCGGTTCGTCTAACGTCATATCTTCTAATTGTGGACTACTGACACCATAACCGGTTTGCTTGACCATCTGTAGTGCCCCTTCTACTTCGCGATACTCTTTTTCTGCTAAGGTTAAACGGTGCATTAATTTTATAAATTGAGCTTTGGATTCAATTTCTTCGCCAATCATTTCCGTTAAGACGCGGTCATAAATGTCATCGGTCGTATCTAAATCAATCGAGCAATGCCCTGCCCCATTTCCATTGTATTTATATGGGCTTCACTAATATAATCATACGTCCGAAAGGCTTGAATCATTTCTTCAACATCTCGTAATCGTTTGATTTCTTTTAATGTCTCACTAATCGCTTGGTTAAAATGTTGCCGTAACCAGTGCGTATCATGTAAGGTCAACACCCATTCTGGTAATTGCACATTTAGTTCCAATACTGGGAATTCAAATAACGCTTCGCGTAAAATCGCGTATAATTCTTCTTCTGTGCTTTCCTCAACATTTAAAGGAATAACCGGAATATCATAATTTTCTTTTAACGTATCACGTAAGTATAAGGTATCTTCGCTCGTTGGTTTGGTTGTATTTAACACCATAATGAACGGTTTACCGACTTCTTTTAACTCACTGACCACTTTTTCTTCTGCTTCAACATAGTGGCTTCTTGGAATTTCACCAAAACTACCATCCGTTGATAAAACGACACCGATCGTTGAATGGTCTTGAATTACCTTTCTTGTACCAATTTCAGCCGCATCTTTAAAAGGTATGGCTTCATCAAACCACGGGGTGTGAATCATCCGCGGGCCATGTTCATCCTCAAAACCTTGGGCTTCATCAATAATATAACCGACACAATCCACTAAGCGAATTCTGACATCAAACCCCTCATCGACCGATAATTGCACCGCTTGATTCGGGACAAATTTTGGTTCAGTTGTCATAATTGTTCGACCTTTAGCACTTTGTGGTAGTTCGTCTTTTGTTCGTTCGCGTTCTGAGAAATCGCTAATGTGTGGTAAAACCACCCGTTCCATAAATCGCTTAATAAACGTTGATTTACCCGTTCTGACTGCACCCACAACACCTAAATAAATATCGCCATCTGTTCTCAGTGAAATATCTTTTAAGACTGCCTCATTATCCATTTAAATCCTCCCCTATCTCAAGACAAGCTGCTCATATTAAAGCGTATGATGAGTAGGGGGAGGTTTATGCATCGAATCATGAATTTGTTAGTGGAAGAACTTTAATAGTGACAACAATCCCGATTGTTGCTGATTAGAAGTTATAATGCGGATGACCTCTTGTTTCTTCTGAGGTGATAATTCTTTATGCGTGAGACGTTCTAAAGTCTCTACCAGTCCGTGCACCGTCGTCTCATCGCTGAAATCAGCATGATCAACTGACTGTACGACCTTTAAAATATCATCCGCAGATAAAGACGTATGACGTTCAATGTAGCCCATAAACTGTTCAATTTGTTTTTGATCCAAAAAATACACCTCCCTTGCATAATACTTACTATATGCAAGAGAAGGTGTATATGTGTAAAAAATTAAACGTATTTATTTAGTCATAAGATTATTGTTCTTGTTTTAAATAATGCGCTTTTAACATCTCATGAATTTCATCTGTTTCTGGACGTCTTTGACGCGTCATTAATTGATCAACCATTGCTTGAGGATCGACATTCTCAAATAAAATCTGATAGATACCAGAGGTAATTGGCATATCAATACCCTTTTCTTTCGCTAACTGATAGGCCGCTTTAGCGGTTCTTACACCTTCAACGACCATCCCCATCTCTTGTAAAATGTCATCGAGTGAACCACCTTTGGCTAAAAGGTTCCCTGCTCGCCAGTTACGGCTATGTTGACTTGTTGAAGTCACAATTAAGTCACCAATACCGGTTAGACCGATAAAGGTCAGAGGATCGGCTCCCATCGCTGTTCCAAGACGTGCAATTTCTGCAAGTCCTCGCGTGACTAAGGCAGCCTTAGCGTTATCACCATATCCTAAACCATCTGAAATACCAGCCCCTAAGGCAATGATGTTTTTAAGTGAGCCTCCAAGTTCAACGCCGACAACATCTTTATTCGTATACACACGAAAACGATCGTTCATAAATAAGTGTTGCGCATGCGTCGCGCTTTTTTCTGATAATGAAGAAGCACTCACCGTGGTCGGTTGTTTAATGCTTACTTCCTCTGCATGAGATGGCCCTGAGAGGACAACAACCTCATCGAAGTATGCTTTAGTCAATTCTTCTTCCATCATCTCTGAGACGCGTTTAAACGTCTCTGGTTCAATCCCTTTTGTTCCATGAATAATGGTGACGTGATGGTCTAACACTTGTTTCACTTGTTGACAAACCGGACGAATTGCTTTGGTCGGTAAGACAAATACGAGCGCAGTCGTATCTTTCACAGCTTCAGTCAAATGACTTGTGACCGTGATTGTTTCCGGAATTTCTACGTTATTCAAATAAGCTTTGTTATGGTGGGTTTCATTGATTTCTTTAGCATGTTCCTCTAAGTGCGTCCATAACCAAACATCATGACCATTATCGTTGAGTACGAGCGCAAGCGCTGTACCCCAACTACCAGCACCTAAAACCGTTACTTTTTCCATCATTATCCTCCTCAGCTACGTCTGCGGGCAAATATTTTTATAGGTGTTCCTTCAAAACCAAAGGCATCACGAATACGATTCTCTAAAAAACGTTCATAGGAGAAGTGCATCAGTTCGGGATCGTTGACAAAAACAACGAAAGCAGGTGGTTTCACCGCTACTTGTGTCGCATAAAGTATTTTTAATCGTTTACCATTCATTGTTGGCGTTGGATTCATCGCAACGGCATCCATAATCACATCATTCAAGACGTTCGTTTCAACGCGAATCGCATGATTTTCACTGACTTTTTTCACTTCAGGAATTAATTTGTGTGTTCTTTTCTTCGTTAGTGCTGATAAAAAGACGATAGGTGCATAATCTAAGAATGGGAAGTGAACACGAACTTTTTCCTCAAATGCTTTCATTGCTTTTTCATCTGACTCAACGGTATCCCATTTATTCACGACAATGACAATCGCCTTACCAGCTTGATGAGCATAACCCGCAATTTTTTTATCTTGTTCAATGATGCCTTCTTCAGCATCAATAAGTGTCAAGACAACGTCTGAACGTTCGATGGCTTTTAAAGCACGTAAAATGCTGTAGCGCTCGGTTGATTCATAGATCTTCCCGCGTTTTCTCATACCAGCTGTATCAATGATGACATAATCTTGATCATCGCGTTTAAACGGCGTATCGATTGCGTCACGAGTCGTGCCCGCGATATTACTGACGATGACACGTTCTTCGTTTAAAATCGCATTCACAAGTGATGATTTACCGACATTAGGTCGACCAATAAGGCTAAAATAAATCGTATCGAGATCTTTTTCCTCTGTCTCAAGGGTAGGGAAATGACCAATCACCGCATCCAGCATGTCCCCTAACCCTAACCCGTGCGTTCCTGAAATCGGGTAGGGCTCTCCAAATCCTAAGCTGTAAAACTCATAAACACTTTCTCGCATTTCTGGGTTATCTACTTTATTGACGGCTAATACAACCGGCTTATTAGACTTGTACAAAATTTTCGCGACTTCTTCATCGGCCGCTGTAATACCTTCGCGTCCATTAACAATAAAGATAATCACGTCCGCTTCCTGAATCGCGACATCCGCTTGTTCGCGCATCTGGACAAGGAGGGGCTCGTCGCCTAGTTCAATCCCTCCTGTGTCAATTAAATTAAATGACGTTGTCAGCCACTCTGCTTGAGAGTAAATTCGGTCACGTGTCACACCTGGTACATCTTCTACAATTGAAATTCTTTCACCAACTAATCGATTAAATATAGTCGATTTACCAACGTTCGGTCGACCGACAATAGCTACGGTTGATTTTCTCATGAAAGGTTCATCCTTTCTATATTTGAAGTTTTGTGATTTGTTCTGTTTCTTATAGTGTCACCATGCAAAACGTCCACATGAAGATAAGCGGTCCTCATCTTCAAACGATGCATGATAACGGCATTTTCCAGTGATGCTACTGTTCCGACATCATCACTAAAAAGCTTGTTGTCAATAAAAAACTAACTGTTTAAGTTTAGCAAATATCAAACAATTAAACAATCTTTTTCATTGATTTTATCGTACATAATAAGAATAGACCTTCCCTTATCTTACAGGTCTCCTACCCTTATTACTACTACTTACCTTATATCATTCCACATCTTGCACTTAACTAAACAAAAAAGAAGACAAACGAGAAACTCGTCTGCCTTCTTCACTAGTTAACGATCCGCTTAGTCGTTTTTAAACTGATCGAGCTTGTCACCAATCATGTCACTGAATGAAAACCCTTGATCATCATCTTCTCTTTCATAAGCTTTAACTTCTTGGTCTACTTGTTCATCTTCAAGCTCTTTAATGCTAAGTGAAAGACGTTTGTCATCTGGATTGACCTCAAGCACTTTGACTGTTACTGTTTGACCTTCTTCAAGCTTTTCTTGAGGTGTGCCGATATGTTCACGTGAAATTTGAGAAATATGCACAAGACCTTCGACTTGTGGTAATACTTCTACAAAGGCACCGAAGTTTACGAGGCGCTTTACGGTACCTTCAACAACGTCACCTGCTTTAATTTCTTCTGCTACCTTTTCCCAAGGTCCTGGTAACGTTTGTTTACGTGACAATGAAATGCGTTCTTGGTCTTTATCAATTGACAAGACTTTTACTTTGATTGTATCACCTTCACTGACGATATCACTTGCTTTTTCAACATGTTCGTGCGCAAGTTGTGAAATGTGTACAAGACCATCAATACCACCAAGGTCTACGAACGCACCAAAGTCAGTCAGGCGGGCTACTTTACCTTCTAATACTTGACCTTCTTCGATCGCCTCTAATACTTGATCTTTTTGTTCTTGTTGTTCTGCTTCAACAACGGCACGGTGTGAGAGAATAACGCGATTTTTTTCACGATCGATTTCTTCTACTTTTAGTGTCAGTGTTTGACCTTTATAAGCCTCAAAATCATCTACAAAATGCGTTTCAACAAGTGACGCTGGAATAAAACCACGTACACCTACATCCACTACTAAACCGCCTTTAACGACATCTTTAACTGGTGCTTCAAATACTTCGCCAGATGCAAGTTTTGCTTCTAGGTCATCCCAAGCTTTTTCACTATCAACGGCACGCTTAGATAAAATAGCGCTACCTTCATCATCAATTTTAATAATTTTTAATGTTAATTCATCATCCATATTTACGAGTTCACGAGGTGATTCGATAGGTAGACTCGATAGTTCTTTAAGTGGCACACGGCCATCATCCTTAGAACCGAAAGCAACCAGCACTTCCTTATCTTCAATTGCTACAACTTTACCCGTAACAATTTCACCTACTTCAAATGTTTTGAAATTTTCTAACTCATTTGTCATTTCATCCATCAAAAAGTCCTCCTTCATTTCCAACAAAAATATAACTATCCTTGTACTAAGTTCTAACATTTCAGCCGATTTGTCAAGTGATATCTCCTAATTTTACTGATTATTCTCAATTAATTGTTTAATCGTTTGCATAATGTGCTCTGTCACAGCTTTCACATCTTGTTTCTCCTGACGGAAAGTGGCCATGTCAATCGGTTTCCCGTAAACAATTTTTACTTTTTTCCCTACTTGATAAGGACCGATGATCGCACAAGGGACGACCGTTGCTTGTGATCTTAAGGCAAAAAATCCGACACCACTGAGTCCTTTCCCTAATTGACCGGTTTTACTTCTTGTACCTTCTGGGAAAATGACTAAACCTTGATCGTTCTTCAACAGACCTAACGCTTTTCTTAATGCCCCGCGATCACTCATGCCACGTTTAATAGGAAAGACATGTATACTGGACAATAGTTTGCTCAGCCACTTTTTCTCAAATAACTCTTCTTTAGCGATAAAGTACATGTCCCGCTTGATTGAACCGCCAACAAGCGGTGGGTCTAGGTTTGAAATGTGGTTGGCACAGACAATGACAGGTCCTGTCATTGGAATGTTCTCCTCACCTTTGACTTCCATTCGATATAAAGGTTTTAACGCGTACCATACAAGACTTTTCACAAAATAATAAAAGGACATTTAGTTCACCTTCTCTTTGACGATGGCTAAAATCTCATTCTTCACTTCATCAATCGACTGTGAAGTCGTATCAAGTTCAATCGCATCCGATGCCTTTACGAGTGGTGATACTTCGCGCTCTTGATCGATTTTATCACGTTGTCTAATATCCGCTTTAATCGCTTCTAAGTCTGCTTCATAACCTTTAGCCAAATTCTCTTTGTATCGACGTTCCGCCCGCTCATCTACTGAAGCAATCATAAAGATTTTCACTGCAGCGTCTGGAATAACGTGTGTCCCGATATCACGGCCGTCCATTACCACTCCTGCTTGTTTAATCAGCTCACGCTGAATTTTTACCATTTCTCTTCGGACACCTTTATGAGTCGCTACGAGTGAGACGTTGTTTGAGACGTCATCTGTCCGAATAGCATCAGTTACATCCACCTCACCTAAGAAAATGTGTTGAGCATCATCTGTATACGACAATGAAATTGGCGCTTGTTTAAGCAAAGCTAATATTTCTCGCTCATCATCTAAATTCGCATGATTTTTAAGGGCTAGGTATGTTGCTGCGCGGTACATTGCCCCGGTGTCAATATAAGTGTAATGTAACGCTTCTGCCACCTTTTTAGCGACCGTACTTTTTCCAGCTGCAGCTGGTCCATCAATAGCAATATTAATTTTCTCCATGTGTAAAACCCCTTTTTCTTAATCCCCACGTCGTTGACGTAGTTGTTCCTCAAAACAAAACTGAATAATTTTTTCTCTATCTTTCTCATCAATTGACACAAATTTTAACGACATCACATTGTGACGTTCGGCTTCTTCTTTCATACGAATCAATGCCATTTGAACGAAAACATATTGATAACCACCATGGTTCACTTTAAAGACAAGTAAGCCATCAAATGTCGTACCTGGTTGATAAGACAAAGCTTGAGGCACATGGACAGCCATGCCCCCTCCACTAATATCAGCGGTGAGTGTCACTATTTTTTTATTCGTCTGTGTTTCTTTTAACGCCACATCCATACTGGAATTAATCCGTACGTATTCACGCCGTTGAATTTTTTTCATCTTTTTCGGATCATATACTAATTCTAACATAGGCACGTTTCGTTTTACACGTCCAGTAATTTCTCCCTCAAAGCGATACGCCATTTGCTGGTCATCAACATAAAAGACTTGAAAAGTTGTGCCAACTGGAAAAATATCCGTTCGATTTGTTTCTACATTGATTGGATAATCAATGTAGAGCTTGTGTTGTTTCTGTTCAACAACTCGACATTTAAAGCGTTTAACTTCATCATCTAAACCATTCAATTCAAGCGTTAAATTGGTTCCAATCTTCACCATCCATTTCACCCCAATATACATTAACGTTCTAAAATTTCCTCGATACGTTGATATTTATACCCCGCTTCTAGCAAGGCCATTAATTTTATTCTAGCTTTTGGCCCCGATAAACGCTTAGCAAAGATAAAGCCTTTATCTTTTAAATCACGGCCGCCTCCTGGATAACCGTACGTCGGTTGAACGACGCCTTTAAAGCTTCTAGACACAATAACAACAGGTATCTGTTGCTCAATTAACGTCTCTAATGTTCGAACGGTTTGTGGCGGTAAATTCCCTTGACCAAATCCCTCAATCACTAGGCCATCCATTTCTTGAGCTGTCAAAGACGCAATAAATCTTTCATCCATGCCTGCGAACGCTTTAATCAATGGCACATAAGTATTTACAGTCTGAAAAGCAATTTTTTCTCTTTCCATCCATTTATGATAAAAGTAAACTTCTTGTTTTGTAATAATCCCAATCGGACCAAATTGCGGACTTTGAAACGTCGCAACTGAACTTGATGATGTTTTAATGCAATATGCACTGCTATGGATCTCATCATTCATGACGACAAGTACACCTTTATTGATTGACTCTTTAGCACTCGCAACCCTTACTGCTCCAATTAAATTATATAATCCATCCGCTCCGACTTCATTACTTGAACGCATCGCGCCTGTAATAACAACAGGTGTGGATGTTTGTAAATATAAATCAAGAAAGTAAGCTGTTTCTTCCAAAGTATCGGTACCATGTGTCACAACAATACCTGAAAACGCCCGTTCTTTTAAACGCGATTCAATATGTTGACCTAACTGCAACATCTCTTTTGGCGTTATATGAGGAGAAGGTAAATCAAATAAATAATCTTCCTCAATCGTCGCCAACTGATTTAAGTCATTGCGATATTGTTTTAACGGATGCTCTTTTGTGACAATAGTCCCTAATGTAACATCATCCATCATGGCGATTGTTCCGCCTGTATGTATAACTAATACGTCTTCCAAATAAAACAACTCCTTCCGTTGAACCGTTAATATTATATCATAAGTTACGATAAAAAGTTATGATCATTTCTTAACAGCTTGAATAAACTAGGTATTTAGACATGAAAGAAGACGCCTTAAAGACGCCTCCTTAGATGCTTATTTTTTTACATGGGGTAAAAAGAGACGGGTGCCTTCTGGTAACACCTCAGTTGTTGACGTTATATGATTGATGTCTTTAATTGTGTCAAGTATGACCGGTGTTTGATAAAACCGGTCAACAATCTGAACCAACGTTTCATCTTTTAAGGTCATATATAAACGCCCTTCATACGTGACAAATTCTCCTGCCGGTCCTTCTACCTGTCGCTCAATTTCTTTTGATAAACGAAAACGAGCGTCGTCTTTTACAGTTGATTGATCGAACGTTTGTGCACCAACGACTTCTTCGTGAGAGGTGTTAAAAAATGTATCTTTCCAATATGGATACGTCAGCAGCAATACGACAAGAAGAATAAAGATAATCACCATTAAGCGAATCATCGCATAACTGATTTTTAGTCTTACTTTCTGCTTTTTTTCTTCATGGAGGCGACTTCTTGGTGGTAACCCAAGTACATCAATTCCCTCTTGAACGCTGCGATCTTGAGCTTCTTCATCTTCAGTATAAAAGCGTTTTTCATCTATTTCGGTTTTACTTTGTTCGAAGCGTTGTCTTAATTCTTTTGCCTGATCTTCATGTTGATCATCCATCTTATTCACCCTTCCAATCTTACACTTCTGTATACGGACGAATCCGCCTGTTTAACTTATCTTCCCACGTTAAGTTTTCTATTGACGTTTGTAATTGTATCGGCTCAAATTGGGCCAATCGAAATCCACATACCGAGCAACAACCGAATCGGTCTTTGTTTATGTCATGCTGAAACGGTTGATAAATTGATCGCCGAATACAACGATCATCACTTAGCGCCAGCAACAACTCAAATAATTTTTTGCGTTTAAATTGTTGCCTTTCTGTTACTGTTCTTACCCATGTATCTTTAAACTGATCGGTAAGTTTGTGATGATTGATAGTCTTATTATCGGTGATAATGTCATGGTTTTCAAGGTAGTTTTGTAAATAGCGCCGATGAATCTCATTTAATTGGTGGGTATCTGAAAAAAGGGCCAAATCCAGATGCGTTTGTTGGTCTAACAGGCGGAAGAGTTGTAACAGGACATTCTCTTCTATCATTTCGCCTTCAATTAATCGTTCGGTAATTAATCGGTCGTGTTCCGTCACTAGCGAAATACTGACACTATGTAAGTGATCGCGTCCTGCACGTCCGACTTCTTGAACAAAACTTTCAATTTGCGTTGGCAAATGATAATGCATCACTAATCGGACATCTTTTTTATTGACCCCCATACCAAAAGCGCTTGTCGCACAAATAACATCAAGCTCACCTGATAAAAATTGTTGTTGGATAAGCATCCGTTCATTATTTTCTAAATCACCATGATAATATGCGATACGATGGGTTGGCACGTGTTCTTTTAAATAATGACTCACACGTTCCGTTTCCTTTTTACTTGAAAAATAAATAATGGTTGGGACGTGGTAAGTGGATAAACAGTCAACAATATAACGATCTTTTTCATAATTAGAGGAGCATTTTTCCACAATAAAACTAATATTATCTCGATCAATCATATGAAGATGTTCTTTGATTTGTCTGGAAGAAAAGTGTTGATAGATATCCCGTTTAACATCCGCTGTTAGTGTGGCTGTTACAAGTAGTAGTGTCGGGTGTTTTAACGATTGCAACACACTTTCTAATTTCATATAATCCGGACGAAATTCATGTCCCCATTGTGAAATACAATGGGCTTCATCGACAACAAAAAATCGGACAGACAATTGTTTTAATCGCTTTAAAATCCAGTCTTGCTGTAAAAGTCTGGCGAAATATAGAGAATCTTTAACAACTTCAAATTTTTTAAAACGTGTTGACGTTCGGTCGTTGTATTAAAACTATTAAGTGCGGCAACGCGCTTAATTCCGTGCGCTTTTAAATGTCTTACTTGGTCTTCCATCAATGATAAAAGCGGAGTTACGACAAGGGTTAACCCGTCATTCATTAAAGCGGGTACTTGATAACATATTGATTTACCCGCTCCCGTTGGGAGCGTTAGTAGTACATCATGCCCTTCATTTAAATCATCGATGACCGCTCTTTGACCGGTTTGAAATGCGTGGTAATTAAAGTAATGTTGTAACGTTTCTAATGCATTCATTGATGTAACCTCTTTTGATAATGAGCAAACACTAACCGCAAGTCTAAATAAGTCATTTCTTCAGGTAACGTGCGTTTAAGTTCGGCAAGTTTTTGTGTATGACGTTTTGATAGATAAGATTCAATGATCGCAATCTTCTCTTCTTCGACGTAATCATCGAGTTTAAAATGATCATCCAACATACAGATTTCTACGAGGTGATCTTCAATAGTGCCACGTTTTAGCTGACGTAGTTGAATTAAATCCTCAATTTTGTAGCCTTTGATTACGAGTTGATGCGTTTTCCGTGCTGAACGTGTCATCAAGCGTTCGTATATCTTTGGTTGATTGTCAGCAGGCAATAAATCAGATAGAAGGGTCTGGTGTTGTTGACTACGAATAAATAACGTGCGTTCAATTAAAGCCAGTGTCAGTAAAATATCGGCTTCTGTCACATGGTACCGATCGACAAGTTGCTGCAGCGACTGGCCATTATGATTAGCCGTTGATAAACGATCCAAATAAATGTGGCGCCTAATATCGGGATAGTTTTTAACACATCGTAAAGTTGTTCGTAACATTGCTCCAGCCAATCACGTAAAGCGTGCTTATGCAGATGGTAATATTGTTTCACAAATGCTTGAATCGTTATATCGTCTATCAAGGGAATAAAACCAGTGTCATCCATAACGCGCTGGGTAAACGTTTGTATCGTTAAATAAAACCGCTTAGTAAAGATTTCTTTTGACTGATGATCAATTGGCCGTTCGAAGTTATGAGCTTCATCACAAGTATCTTTGTAAGTCGATAAATAATCCCACGCTTTGTCTGTGAGACGGTAATCTTTAGCGTTAAGCCACTCCATCAAACCTTCATTAACCATCTGATCAACATCATAGTCAAAAGCTTGGCGTGATAAATTTGGTAATAACCGATAATACGTATGTAATTGAAACAAGTGAAGATCCTGAATGGTTTGAGATGATTTTTTACCCGTTAAGATATGATAAATCGCCGCAGGAGACCGATTACTGTTAATGGTTTTTAGTAAATAAATCATGAGATAGCGAAACATCGTGTCACTTCCTTTCTATCATCATATCAGCTATATGAAAAAAATTCGAGCGTTAGTTCCATCTTAGGGTTGTCTCTTTTAACATTAATCTTTAGAATAAGAATGAATACGGATGGCTAACTTGGAGGGAACAACATGTGTTATTACACGAAAGTAGATAAAAGTTTATGTATCGCGTGCGGCTCATGTGGAGCTTTGGCACCTGATATTTACGATTATGATGATGAAGGACTTGCTTATAATGCGTTAGATAATAATTCAGGTCAAGCTAATATTCCAACGCTATTTGAAGATGATTTAATTGATGCTAGGGAGGCTTGTCCCACAGAAGCTATCACAGTGCAACAGACACCCTTTGATCTGTCATAATAAAAAGCGTACACCGAAGTGGTGTACGCTTTTTATTATGATTTAATTTAGTTTGTTAAGAGACGCCAGCAGCTATTGAATTATTTTCACTGGATTAATCGCCACTGGAAGCGGTAAAGGTTCACCGAGTGAATATGGACCTACTTGATGACTATCTAAACCTTTAATCGAGATAGAGACATGACCAAAATCAAAACTTTTGGCTGTCATAAGAATCGCTTCAATCATATCGATTGTTTCAGGATTGTCACCAAATAACTTATGTTCATCAAAAGTCAAGCGTATTTCTCCATCATTTGACAAATCAAGGGTATACGTCACCCCTTCAGATGGCAGGTTCAATATTGAATTCCGGTATAGGTTCTTGCATATCAACGAGTGCTTCATCTATGGTAATAAATGTTTCACCATTTAATGTTGCTTCAATTGGTATCATAAATTTATGGCCAGAGGACGTGTACACATATTTATAACTCAATTTCTCTACATCCTTAAAATCAATCCGGTTAATTTCTCCAAAGGGTCCTAACTCAATGGGCTGTCCACCGGTATTTTCAATGAATACCGTTTCATAAGTATCTTGGAACATGTAGCGTAACGTTTGTTCAAAGACCGTAGCTTGAGTAGAACTTCCAATGTCAGATGCTTCGGCATCGATTGATAAAGTTATGGCCTGATTCTCTTGCGAGAATGTCCCGAAATTAAATGTTTCTGCCGTTAAACCGAGTTGATTAAAATCAAACGATGATAATTGTTCGTTATAAAATGTGAGCGGTTCAGCTTGTTGGTCAATAATAGTTAATGGCACAGGATACATAACAGAAGCATCCATCGCCACAACCGGAATTTTCGATTGTTCGTTTACAGTATCACTTGGCAAAATTACGTGGTGCCCAAGAACATTTGAGAAGTCACTTGTTTGATACGTCGTTGAGTTAAACAACATCATGTCGTCTCGAAGTAGTTGGCTTTCAGGCGCATCTTCACTGGCTGTGTCGGTTATACGTCCTTCTTGTGCCGTTTCTAGCGCTAAATCATTAACAGCTTGTTCTGTTTGAGAAGGAAGCAAATGATCTTTTAATACAAAAAAGACAAGGGCCAAGACAAAAACGGTCGCAAGTGCTGGAAAAGTGACCATCCACTTCTTTGATTTTCTTTGTTGCTCGGGCGTCAAACTACTACTCACTTTTTGATATAACACTTGTTTCGATTGTTTTGAACGTACGTGAGGAAAATCACTTAACTGATTTATGATTCTGCGTTCGTCATCTCTTGTCGTCAAATCCCTCACCTCTCTTCAGTATTCATCAGTAATTGTTGTAATTTTTTAATGGCACGGTGCTGCGTTGTCTTCACCTTACTTTCTGTCCATTCTAAAATACGCGCCGTATCATGAATAGACATCGATTGAATGTAACGTAAAATGATGACGTTTTTTTGATCGAGTGTCAATAAATCCAATTGTTGATAGAGCCTTTTATGCTCTTCACTGAGAATCAGCAACTCTTCAGGAAGCGGGTCATTCGCTTCAATTTGTTGCCAATCATCCCCTTTATTAAACAAACCGAACCATTTATTTTTTTCGCGTTGTTGTTTTCTAAAATGATCCATAACTGTATGTCTCGCAATCGAGAATAACCATGTCTTTTCACTACTCTCCCCACGAAACTGTTTATGTGCTTTTAACACTTTAATAAATGTCTCTTGAATGAGGTCTTCAGCTACTTGATGATTCTTCACTAAATAAAAGATGTATTGATACACATCGTTATGATATGTGTCATATAAATAATCAAATGTGGTCTTCATATAGTGAGACCCCCTGTTTCCCTAAATTAGTCGTTATATTATTAAAAACGTTACATATGCTATGTAAGTTTATTTTTTTCGTTGATTAACTCGATCAAATTCACGGGCAAAGAGCTGTGAGAATGGTCGATAAAGTAAGATAATAAATAACACATTACTTAATGCATGGTAAAAATCAAAAGGTAGCCCCAATAAGTAATAACCGAGAAACTTACCTGAGACAATATAGTTAATGACGGCAAAAAAGAAGCCGAATAAAAAGCCACTAAAAAAAGCGAGGACGGTTAAATAGACGAGGACACGTCGTTTAATTATTTTACCGAGTAAGCCTGCGATGACACCGATGAGAGACCAGGCAAGAATCTGCCATAGTGTCCAAATCCCCATGCCAAGCGCAAGGTTAGTTAAATATGTTGTTAAAAAAGCGAGTAAAAAACCTGAAAAAGGACCAAGAAAGAAAGCCGATAAGATAATAATAGCCGTGACAGGTTGGACATTAGGTATATGTTGCAAAAAGAAACGACCAACGGTCGCCATCGCTGCTAAAACAGCGATGAGCGTTAGTCGATACGTCGACATGTTCATTAGCCTTCGTACTCATGTAAATCAAAATGAATGTCATCACCGTCACTAAGTTCGACGTCACCTGCACCGACTTCACTTGGTGCACCGTTCACATCAAACAACCAAAATGCCGAAGACGTTTGCGCATGACCCTCGATGGATTGAATAAAACCATCAGCCGTTTTTTCGATGTCATACTCGTCCGTTAACACTTCAAGTAAGTTCGCACCATCATTGACTGTGAGTGTCTCATCTACTAAACGTTCTGCATCATTGTCAAGACTAATAATGATGTCGACATCAATGGGATCGGTCACTTCTGAAGAAGCCCCTTCTCCATCATTGGCACAACCTGTCAACATGACTAATACAACTAAGAAACTAAACAACCATTTTTTCATCTATAATTCCTCCATTTTTTGGAGGATTAAACGCCTAGAGTTCTTCTAGGTTAAACGCTCAATCCTCGAAGCATTGTCTATAATTAAATAAAGGGTAGGTCTACTGACTTATAGCTTGCTACTAAGAACCCTTCCCGCGTTTATCGCAGTGGTTATGTTCCGTTCGATACTACTTACAGTTGCGAGGACAGTATTGGACTTTCACCAATTTCCCTGTTATACACCCATTTATGAATTTTTTATTCCGTAACAATCGGCAAAGTAATCGTAAATGTTGTTCCTTTTCCAATCGTACTTTTGACACTGATTGACCCACCATGTGCTTCTACAATTTCTTTAGCAATCGCAAGACCTAGCCCGGTCCCTGTTTTATTGCGTGTGCGTGAGCGGTCGGCTTTATAAAAGCGTTCAAATACAAACGGTAAGTTATCAGCTTCCATACCGACTCCAGTATCTGACACGGCAAAACTCACCTCTTCTGCCACCTTGTTTACACCGAGTGTAATCGACCCGTTTTCGGTATACCGTAAAGCGTTGTCTATCAAGTTTGTAAACACTTGTTCCATTCGATCATAATCAAAGTTTAACGCTTCAACCGATGGATCGATTTCGCTAAAGATGTGTACCGCTTTATTAGCAGCCTTATGTGAGAATTTCCCTATTAAGCGATCCACAAAATCTTTAACGGGATACATGTCTTTATTCAACTCAATATGACCTGATTTAATTTTAGCTAAATCCAACAAATCATTCACTAAACGCCCCATTCGTTCTGACTCATCTAAAATAACTTGCGCTAACGCTTGTTGGTCTTCTTTCGTTTCAGTAATGCCATCAACAATCGCTTCACTATAGCCTTGTAATAAAGAAATGGGCGTTCTTAACTCATGTGAAACATTCGCTACAAATAACTCACGAAGCTCATTAAGTTGAACTTCTTCCGTTATATCACGCGAAATAATAACAACTCCTACGACCTGATCTATTTTCATCAAAGGTGAAAACAGCAAAAAATAATGGCGCCCGTGAACGAGAACTTCTTTTGTCATCACAGAAGACTTATCGATCACTTTCTCAATCATGTCAACCCATTCCGCTGGGATTTCGTGATGTTGTTGGGCCGAGTCATCATTAAATAACCTCACCATACGCTCGGCTTGTTTATTTGATACGAGCGTGGTTTTATCGACGTTTATCGCTAATACACCGTCACTCATCGCATTAAGAACATAATCAAAAATCTGATTGCGTTGTGCTAATTGAGCTAAATGTTGATCAAGTTGTCTCGCCATCCGGTTAAAACTTAAAGCAAACTCATCAGTTATCGGTGCACGACTATTGACTCGCTGAGAGAAGTCGTAATTAGCATAGGCTAAAGCTTGCTTGCGAAACGGTTGGAGTGATTTTTTAATCCGTACAACATTGTACCAGTGAATGATTATCACGACAAGGTAAAAAAATGTCAAAACCATTAACAAGGTGTGACGTAAAACCCCTACCTCCTGAGTAATGACCGTACTTTGTTTCATCGCCAGCAGTCGATCTGATTCAACGTATAGCCACGTCTCATCAGCATAATCTAGCGTTGTCGCTGTTGAAAAATTCAGCTGTTCAAACATCGTTGATGACGGATTGATAACGGTGACATCATGCGGAAGAAGCAGCGATGTGTCTACAGCAACTTCTGATTGAGCAAATGCTGCTAATTCATTTAGATGGCGTTTAGTCACCAGTGGCGTGACAATAGGTTTAAACCATACAGCTACCGCGATCAACACCATCAACATAGCGGTAAGCCCTATCAAAGCTGTTCTTGACAGCCCTCGCTTAATCATTAGTGATCATCCACTTCGAATTTATACCCGACACCCCAAACCGTTACAATCATTTGTGACGCTTCTTTTGATATCTTGCTTAATTTTTCTCTTAAGCGTTTAACATGGGTATCAACTGTACGTAGATCACCAAAAAACTCATATTTCCACACTTCTTTTAGCAGGTGTTCTCGGTCATAAACACGTTCCTCATGACTCGCTAAAAAGTACAATAATTCGTATTCTTTAGGCGTGAGCGTTAACTCTTGTCCTTTTACCGTCACTTTATGGGCATCATGGTCTATTCGCATATGTTCAAATTCAAGAATGTTTTTTGTCGTCGTCTCTGTCATCGCCACATCAACATCTGGTGAGCGTCTAAGCATCGCTTTGACTCTTAGCACTACTTCTCTTGGGCTAAATGGCTTAACAACATAATCATCTGCCCTGCTTCAAATCCCTCAATACGATGATTTTCTTCACCTTTTGCCGTTAACATAATGACAGGTGTAGACTTTTCTTTTCTGAGTGCCTTACACATCTCAATGCCATCCATTTCAGGTAACATAAGATCAAGAATGATCAAAGCATAATCATTTTCTAAAGCCAATGTTAAACCATCTTTTCCATTAGCTGCTTCTGCTGTCGCAAACCCTTCCCGACCCAAATACATCGTGATTAATTTGCGAATGCGGTCTTCATCTTCAATGACGAGTATGGTTTGTTGTGTGTCCATCTCACTACCCCTTTCTTACGTCTCCCAATCCCTCTTTTATTATCCTTTTTTTTCTTTATGAATATAAAAGTATCTAAATAAGTTAAACTTAGGCCTGTATATTAATCAGGCCGATGTTTATTTATGTTGGTCAAGTGCATGCGCACGCAGTTGTTTTACTTCGTGTGGCGACAGTTCTCTATAGTCACCAGAGGTCATCCCGCGTAAGTCAAGGAAGCCATAACGTTCACGTTTTAACTTCATCACTTGATAATTTAACGCTTCAAACATACGTCTGACTTGTCTGTTTTTACCTTCGTGTAACGTCACTTCAATGATGGATTGTTGTTTTTCTTTGTTGATTGAGATAATATTTGCACTCACGGCTTTTAATACATCACCTTCTGATTTAATACCGCGCTTAAATTGTTGTAATTCAGATTTCGTTGGTACCCCTTTTATCTTCGCGACGTATACTTTATCCATCTCATAACTTGGGTGCATCATTAACTGGGCCAATTCCCCGTCGTTTGTCAGCAATAATAAACCAGATGTATCATAATCTAAGCGACCGACCGGATAGACCCGTTGTTCAACAAATGGCAATAAATCCGTCACTACTTTTCTTCCTTTATCATCGGTGACGGCTGAAATAACCCCGCGCGGCTTATAAAGTAAATAATACACGCGTGTTTCTTTTGTTAACTGGACACCGTCAACTTCTACACGATCACTTGGTGTCACTTTCACACCTAACGTCGTCACCGTTTCACCATTGACTTTAACACGACCTTCTTCAATCATTGCTTCTGCTTTTCTTCTTGATGTGACGCCACTGTGTGCAATCACCTTCTGTAACCGTTCTTTATGTTGTTCCATGTTTTCACCCTTCATCTTACATGCATTTTTTTAATATTTATCATTCGGACGTACTGAGTTTCATCTAACTTGTATCAAATAGCACCGAGTCATCAATGAAACCGTCAAATCTTATTATGTTCTATTCTCTCAAATTATTGACTGATTCACAACTGTTTCATAAGGAGAAAAACCATTTTGCTATAAATACCGCCGTCATTATACCAATAAAGTCAGCCATTAGTCCAACCTTTAATGCTGTTTTCACATGTTTAATCCCGACTGCACCGAAATACACCGTCACAATGTATAGCGTTGTATCGGTGGCTCCTTGCATGACTGATGCGATTAAACCAAGAGAAGAATCTGGCCCGAAACGCGAAAAAATATCTTCTGTAATCGCAAGCGAAGCTGAACCAGATAGAGGCTTGATTAATAATAATGGCCATAACTCACCTGAGATTTGTTCGTGAGTAATGGTATTAAGCCCGGTTTTTATCCAACCAAACACGTCAGAGTAAAGCAATAATTTGACCGAAAAAATAAGCGCTAATAAGCGCGGAAATAGTTGTTTCATTAAGGTGATGGCCTCATTTATCCCTTCAACAAATAAGTCAATCGCAGGCAGTTTTTATAGATGGCCCGACAAACAATGATGAAAACTAGACAGGTAAAATATAACGAGCGATCGTCATTGCTTCACCCACTTATGGCGCGCGTTAAAAGTCACGCGCAATAAAATAATAGCACTAACGGTCGTAATAAAACTTGTGATTAACACTGGTAAAATAATCACACTCGCTTCACGTGAGTCAAAGGCGAGCCGCAACGCAATTAAGTTTGTAGGATAGAGCGCTAAACCGGAGGTATTTAAAATAACAAGCGTCGTCATTGCTTGATTATTCCCTTTTAGTAACTGCATAGCTTTTAGGCCAAATGGCGTTGCCGCATTACCTAATCCGAGCATATTAAAACAAATATTGCTGGCGATATAGCTAAAAGCTTGACTGTTTTGATCCACCGATGAAAATAGCCACATAAGAGGACGCTTCATGAGTCGAGTCAATAATTGTATAAGATCGCCGGCTTCGGCAATCTTCATAAAACCTAACCAAAACATCATCAACACAAGTAAATGCGCACTAAGCATCGCGGTATCTTTTGCGCTCTCAATCATAAGCATCGTTAATACATCGGTCTGTTGTGTGAATAAAAGCGAACTGATTCCTAACAAAATAAAGACAAGCCAAATCATGGACATAGGCTGACACCTAAGTACGGGAAAACGTCTGGTTCTTTAGGGATCGTTACTTGTCTCATCAATGATTGATGGTCTGCCCAATCATTCGGTGCATTTAACGTGACAACAATTACAGGGTGTTGATCTTTACGAAACACGGTCATTAACGTACGACCAGCTAGTGTTGTATAACCGGTTTTACCGAGAATGGTTTGCGCATATTGGTACTTGACCAGTTTGTGCTTATGCAACCACGGATACGTACTCACCTTCGATTGATAGACTCTTTCACTCGTAATATTAATGAAATCAGGAAACGTGAGGGCATGACGCGTTAAAACCGCTAAGTCATAAGCACTTGAGACGTGATTTTCTTCATCTAAACCGTGAGGGTTTTTAAAAGTAGATTGGTGTAACCCTAACATGCGTGCTTTCTGATTCATTAAGAAAACAAAACCTGCTTCACTTCCACCAATCATTTCAGCAATCGCCATACTCGCATCATTTCCACTGCGCAACATGAGCGCATAGAGTAATTCTTCCAACGTGACATGTTGACCTACTTTTAAATAGACACTAGACCCTGTCATCTCACTAGCCGCTTGACTAACCGTGGTTGTATCAGATAATTGTCCATATTCTAAAGCAACCACAGCGGTCATGATCTTAGTTAAACTCGCCACGCGACTCGCTTCATACGCTTGCTTTTCATACAGCACATCACCCGTTAAACCATTCAACACGACCGCTTTCTCAAATGAAAAAGCCTGAACCGGTGTCATACTCGCCGTATAAATAATGATGCTCAGTATGAGTAATACTAGACCACGTTGCCGTATTTTTTCCAATCAGCTTCACCTCTTTTTGACTACTTAATTAAACATATGTCAATAAAGAGGGCATCATAACCTATTCGTTAGAATCACTGCCTGGGTCAGTAAAAAATAAATCTAACTCATCACTAAAATCTAAATCATCTAACTGATCCGTCAAAGCGGGTAATTCTTCAATCGATTTCAAGCCGAAATACGTCAAAAAATCGAGCGTCGTTTTATATAAGTGCGGACGACCAATCGTTTCTTTTTTTCCCGCTTCTTCAATAAGCCCTCGAGACAATAACGTCTGAACCGGCCGGTCGCTTTTAACTCCCCGAACTTCTTCAATTTCTAATCGAGTAATCGGTTGATTGTAAGCGATAATAGCCAAAGTCTCAAGACTTGCTTGTGATAATTTGTTATGTTTGTTACTCGCCACAAGCGACTGTAAGTAGTCCGCATGGTCTTTTTTAGTCGTTAAATAATAGGCGTTTTCTGCTTCGATTAACTGAATCCCTCGACTTTCATCTTGGTACGCTGTTTGAAGTTTCTTTAACATACTCACCGCTTTGTCTTCGTCTATTTCTAGAATTGTTTTGACTTGCCTCACACTTAAGCCATCAGACCCTGAGACAAACAGTAAACTTTCTATAATACCGGTTAATTGTTGCTCATTCATCAGCTTGCCTCCATCGAAATAGTAATAGTTCATCAAACGTTGTGTGTTGCACACAATAAATTTCCTTTTCTTTCATTAATTCAAGCATAGCCATAAAGGTAACAACCATGTGACTTTTAGATGGGTAAGGAAATAAATCATCAAAGGGTACACCATTCGGTGCCTGGTCAACGACATCAAGCACTTGTTCCATTCTTTTTCTAATCGGGACATCCATCTTCTCAATCGTTCGCGTCATAGGTCGCGTCCACTTTTTGCGGTCAAAGACTTTTTGCATCGCCTTCAACATATCATAGATGGACTTTTTGTTCGATAACCGTATCTTGCTCTTTTACCTCAACCTTTAGCGGCGGTCGCGTATAACTTTCTTTATGCTCTGTTTGACGTTCTTCTAAATCACTTGCCACTTCTTTATATTTACGGTATTCCATTAACCGTTCAATTAACGCTTCTTTTGGGTCTTCCCCTTCGTCATAATCACCTTCATCTTCGAGTGTCGGGTTAGGTAATAACATCGCACTTTTAATTTGAAGTAATGTTGCCGCCATCACTAAGTATTCGCTGGCAATATTTAATTCTAACTCTTGCATCGTATGAATATACGTCATATATTGCCGGGTCACTTCACTTACCGGTAACTCATAGACGTCAATCTCTAGTTTGTTGATGAGATGCAGCAACAAATCCAGTGGTCCTTCGAATAAATCTGTTTCCACTTTATACACGTGCCTCATCATGTCACCTCACCTTCTATCCATGTTAGTCTTCACTCTTACTTACCGCTATGTCTTTTATTTTTTATGTATGTCATTTTTACATTGATTGATGCGTTACATATAAAGGTAAACAGTAAAATACCACAGTCAATTCTGTGGTATTTTACACGTCTATTTACATTTACTTAAAAAGTCATCTGTTAGTTCGTTACCAACAACTTCATACGACTCATAGCGCTGACACAAAGCTTGTACCATTTGTTGGCCAATGCCATTATCGCGATGCGAAGGGTTTACACTCACATGTTGGATCATGATTTGTTTTTGATCATCGTCAACATGTACACCAATGGCCCCAATCATATCTTCAGCTTCTTTCCAAAGAAAGAGTACCTCATCCTGATTCTCACTATAGTTTTTAATCGTTTCTTGAAGTTTTTTAACATCCTTCTCTTCAGGCGTAAACGATAATAATCCCATAGCGATTTTTTCCATTGTTTTTTTAAACCGTATTAACATAATAACTCCTTACTAGACCTAAAGGTCTTTAACGTCTGAGTGGACGATTCATTCAATTAAACTTCCGCTACGACAACTTTCTCCATAACGTCTCCTTGTTTAATGCGTAAAACAACATCCATGCCTTCTTTGACTTGACCAAAGACTGTGTGTACCCCGTCTAAATGTGGTTGTGGTTCATGTACTAAGAAGAACTGGCTACCCCCTGTATCTTTCCCAGCATGTGCCATTGATAATGAACCAGCGACGTGTTTATGTGGGTTACCTGCTGTTTCACATTTAATTGTGTAACCAGGACCACCCATGCCAGTTCCTGTTGGGTCGCCACCTTGCGCGACAAATCCCGGAATGACGCGGTGGAAAACAACGCCGTCATAAAACCCTTTATTAGCAAGCGTTTCAAAGTTTTCAACTGTCTTTGGCGCTGCCTCTTCAAATAAATCGATGATGATTTTTTCACCATTTTCAAACGTAATTGTTGCTTGTTTAGCCATGTACATTTCCTCCATTATTCATATGATAAATCATTTTGTGTCACATCTGCATACGTTTCTCGTTTCACTACCAACTTAGCTTCACCGTCTTCAACAAAAACAACCGCTGGCTTGGTAAAGCGATTATAATGACTAGCCATCGAGTATCCGTACGCACCTGTACTAAATACTGCTAGTATATCACCTGGTGTTACTTCTGGCAATAAAGTATCATAAATCAACATATCACCAGATTCACAGCATTTACCTGCGATTGAACATGGATACGTTTTAGGTGCATGGGCTTTGTTAGCAATAATTGCGTCATATTTAGCTTGATAGAGAGCTGGTCTGATATTATCCGTCATACCCCCGTCAACAGCGACATAATTTCTTACATTAGGAATTTCTTTTTTAGAACCGACTTCATATAATGTAATCGCAGTATCACCTACGATCGCACGACCAGGTTCAATCCAAATTTCTGGTAGGGATAACCCATGCGCATGAGCTTCCTTCGTTACTTCGTCAACAAGTGCACTGACATAGTCATCAAGTGGTAATGGCTCATCTTCATCCGTATAACGAATACCGAAACCCCCACCTAAATTAAGAACCGTTGCTTCAAAACCATCTTGTACATGCCACGCGACTAAGACTTCATATAAGCGTTTAACCGCCATAATAAATCCATCTGTTTCAAATATTTGTGACCCAATATGGCAATGCAACCCTTTTAAATGTAATCGATCGATTTGTTTAATTTGATCGTACGCTTGTTTCGCTTGATTTTTTAAATCAAACCCAAATTTTGAATCTTCATTCCCTGTCAAGATATAATCGTGAGTATGAGCCTCAATACCAGGCGTCACCCTTAGTAACACATCCATTGTTCCATCATAGTCAACAAGCAATTCTTTTAATAGCGCAATATCGTGAAAGTTATCAATAACAATACAACCAATGCGTTGCTCCAAAGCCATCTTTAATTCCTCGCGACTTTTGTTGTTACCGTGAAGATGAACCTTTTCCATAGGAAAACCAGCTTTCATCGCGGTATAAAGCTCACCTTGTGATACGACATCTAAACTTAACCCTTCTTGCTTTGCCACTTGTAACATGGCTACTGAACTAAAGGCCTTACTCGCATAAGCGACTTGTGCTTTTACGCCTAATGACTTAAAACCGTCAACAAAAGCTTTAGCATTCTTCCGAATTTTCTCAACATTATAAACAAATAAAGGCGTTTGAAACGTTTGTGCGAGTTCAACCACGTCACGTCCTGCAAACACCATATGTCCTTTTTCGTTCACCTCTACTAACTCACTCACCCATCTGCCTCCTCTAGTCGAAACAGTTGACGACGTTCTCGTCAAACTTTCTTAGAATAGCATTAATTTATCATATCTAGGGCGACTAATCAATCAAAAGCGACAGGTGTTATGTTTTCTTACGTTTCTTTACTGGCTTCAGTCGAGCTTCTTGACTGGACTTACTTGTTCTAAACACAAGTTGTTTAAACATCGGCCAATCAAACGGTATAACCGGCCATAAGTAAGGCACGTGAAACGTTTTTGTCGTCACCAGGAATAAGAATAAGAACGTGACACCACCGATAAACCCCCATAATCCAAATAGGCAGTCACACTTAAAAGCATGAGTCGCACCACCTTATTCGCAATACTTAACTCATAACTTGGTGTCAGATAAGAACCAATCGAAGCGATCGAAATATAGAGAATGACTTCTGGTACGAATAAACCAACATCGATAGCAATCTGACCAATTAAACGGCCGCAATGAGCCCATCGCTGTTGTTAAGGGTGTCGGCGTATGAATGGCTGCCATACGTAGGAATTCTATCCCCATATCTGCTAGAAACAGCTGGATAAACAAACTGAGCGTGGCCTCTTCTTTCGGTCCAACAAAACTAAGTATGTCAGGTGTCAGTTCAGGGTATTCGCTAAATAAATACCAAATCGGGACTAAAAACAACGATAAAAACACCCCGACAAAACGGATCCAACGAATAAATGTCCCGATAAATGGGGATTGTCGATATTCTTCCGCGTGTTGTAAATGATGAAAATACGTTGTTGGCGCAATCATCACACTTGGTGACGTATCTACAATCACGAGTAGATGTCCCTCAAACAAGTGGGCGGCACACACATCCGGTCGTTCTGAATACCTGACTAACGGAAAAGGATTATACCTTGTTTAACTAAATAGGTTTCTAGTGTTTTATCAGCCATCGGCAACGCATCAATCTGAATCATATCCAGTTCTTTTTTGACTAAGTCGACGAGGTCTTGGTCACATAATCCTTCAATATAGGATAGACAAATATCCGTTTGTGATCGCTTACCAACTTTAATGATTTCATGACGCAAATGAGGGTCGCGTACCCGCCTTCTAATAAGCGCCGTATTTTCTATAATATTTTCGGTAAAGCCATCACGTGAGCCTCTTACGACACGTTCTGTATCGGGTTCTTCTGAGTTTCTCCCAGGGTACTGTCTGACATCAATCAATAAAAAGCGGGTGTCACAGTCAACAACTAAACAAATCAAACCGGACAAGACATCGGTCATGGCGACCGTAAAATCTTTCTCTTCCCGCACTTGTTGGTGCGTTAAACGGTCAAATAAAACCGTAAAGACATTAAGTCCTCGAGTTTCTTGTTGATACTGCATATTTCCAAGCAAACGAATAATTTGTTCTGTATCAGCTAAACCATTGACAAAATATAAGTCGACTTCAACCCCCTGCAAATGAAACCGTCTGATGCCTAAGTCGAACGATTGTCCTAGCCCCATTTCACGGGTCATTTTCTTTTTGATTAGATCGCAACGCCCTACTACTTTCTCATCCATCTATTTCCCTCCTTTTTGACAGTTTAGTCAAAAAGAATCGGGCTATACTTCTTGAGATAAATAGTTTTTAAGTAATTGGAGGCTTTTCTTTTCTAAGCGTGACACTTGTACTTGCGAGATACCTAAACGTTCGGCTACTTCCATTTGGGTACAGTCTTTAAAATAACGTAAGTACATGATGATTTTTTCGCGTCTTGCTAAACGGTTGAGGCTATCTGTTACTAACAAACGCTCAACGACATCGGGTGCGTCACTGGCGAGCTGATCTAAACAAAGAATCGCTTGTCCGTCACTTTCATAAATCGATTCATAAATCGATTGTGGACGTCTTACCGCTTCTTCTGCTTCAATGATTTGTTCCGTTGTTAAGTCTAATTGAACCGCTAACTCATGAATACTTGGCACTTTACCTGTCGACTTCATGATACGTTCACGTTGATGATGGACTTTTACGGCGATTTCTTTTAACGTTCGACTGACTTTAATCACACCATCATCACGTAAAAATCGCTGGATTTCCCCGATAATCATCGGGACCGCATATGTTGAAAACTTCACATCGTAAGACAAGTCGAATTTATCTATCGCCTTAATTAAGCCGATGGAACCCATTTGAAATAAATCTTCCGACTCGTAACCCCGATGTTTATAACGATTAACAATCGACCAAACAAGCCGTTCGTTTTTTTCGACAAGAATGGATTTGGCGTTCGCATCGTGTAGTTGCGCTTGAATAATTAATCGTTTCAATTCATCATCTTTTAGTAAATCTGCCGCCATCTTATACACCCATCGCAACGGACACTAACATTTTTTCAAGCGTCACGACAGTGCCTTTACCAGGTGTCGACTCAATATGACAACGGTCCATAAATTGCTCCATAATAGTAAAGCCCATGCCAGAACGTTCACACTCTGGTTTTGTTGTGAATAATGGTTCTTTGACTTGTTCAATATTGTCAATGCCTTGACCGTTATCTTTAATCACAATCGTTAATATACCAGCGACAATAGCTAGCCTTAATTCAACAATGCCCGGTTGATATTCATAGCCGTGGATAATCGCATTGGTGACCGCTTCTGAGACGACCGTCTTCACATCAGATAGCTCATCAAAGGTCGGGTCATATGGCAACATAAAGCTAGAGACAATCACACGCGCTAAGCTTTCATACTCACTTAAACTCGGGAACTGAACAACTACTTCATTTTTCATTAGGAAACCCCCAGCCATTCACGCGCATCATATTCGTCCTCAGTGAACGTGATAATTTTAAATAACCCGGATAAATCAAATAGGCGTTTAACTTGTCGGGTAATACCACAAATCACTAAACTCCCTCCATAACTTTTTAGTACTTTATAACGGCCTAAAATCACACCCAAACCCGAACTATCAATAAAGTCAACACCTGCAAGTGATAAAATAACGTGGTTAATCGGATAGTTCGTTAAATAATACATCCATTCTTCTCTAAACTGATCTGTCTCGTGATGATCTAAATCTCCTGTTAATCTGACAATTAAACAATCATCGTGTACTTCGAATTCTTTCATTAATCCCATCATCGTCTTCCTCTCTGAATAGATTACGTTAATTTCACTTTCATCAACAGATTTCGGCGAGGAAAGACGGTTTACCTGCCACACCAGAAAACTAGTCAGCTATCGCTAAAACTAGAAGAGAATCGACATCAGAGCTTTCGTTTGAAAACAGAAAAAAATAATAAAAAAGGATGAAAGAAAAAAACACAGGTTTCCCTGTGTTTAGCGCTAAGCTCTTGGATGATAGGTCTGATAAATCGTTTGGAGTCGTTTTTTTGTGACATGTGTATATATTTGTGTCGTTGAGATATCACTATGCCCTAACATTTCCTGCACTGCTCTTAAATCCGCCCCATTTTCTAACAAGTGCGTGGCAAACGAGTGTCGCAATTTATGAGGCGAGATATCTTTTTTTATCCCAACATCTTTTGCGCGCTGCTTAATAAGTTTAAAAAATCCTTGACGAGAGAGAGGATTGCCATGGTGATTGACAAATAACGTGTGATGCTGTTTATTTTTTATGAGTACTAATCGAGCATGGGCAATATACTCACTAACCGCTTCTGTTGCTACTTCACCTAACGGGATAATCCTCTCTTTATTCCCTTTTCCAATGAGCCTGATAAAGCCAATATCTAAATGTAAATCATTAAGACTTAGTCCGATACATTCAGACACACGTAAACCAGTCGCATACATGAGTTCAAGCATCGCTTTCGTGCGTGATTCAAGCGGTGTTGTCACGTCTATATCTAATAACTGTTCAACTTCACTAACAGAGAGGACTTCAGGTAATGTTTGTCTTTTTTTTGGCGTATCAATATGTAAACTCGCATCATGTGACACGCGATTTTCTCGTTTTAAAAATTGGTGAAACAACCGTAAGGTTGATAGAACCCGTTGGATTGTCGCTTCGCTTTTTCCAGCATCTTTGATGTCATACAAATACATCAACAAAACCTCACGACTCACGTCTTCCCACTGCTTAATCTGTTGCGATGTTAAAAAGACCTCATATTGGATTAAGTCGCGCTGATAAGACTCAATCGTATTGTCACTTAAGCCACGTTCAATTTTAATATACTGAATAAAATCTTGACGTTCATTTATCATTTAATCCCTCTTTTCATTGATACATAAAAATACGAAAAAGTAAAAATGAAACAAAAAATCACAGGTCACCTGTGATTTAATTGGATTCCTTATTTTTTTGTTGGCAATGGCGACAAATTCCGTGAAACGTTAATCGATGGTCTTTCACTTGAAATTGCCATTGATCTTCAACTTTTTTCTCAACATCTTCAAGTAAATCTTCAACGATTTCTTCCACTGTGCCACATTCCATACAGACTAAATGATGGTGAAAATGCGCTGCCCCTTCTTTACGTAAGTCATAACGTGAGACACCATCACCAAAATTAATTTTATCCACAATTTTAAGTTCTGATAATAATTCAAGGGTTCGGTAAACCGTTGCTAGACCTATTTCAGGTGCTTTTTCTTTCACGAGTAAATAAATATCCTCAGCACTTAAGTGGTCTTCTTCTCTTTCAAGTAGTACACGTACGGTCGCTTCCCGTTGAGGGGTTAACTTATAGCTTTCAGCATGTAATTGTTTTTTAATACGTTCAATACGATGTTCCATCACGGAAACCTCCCTACATTCTCAATTATAGTCAGCGATATGTCGTCTGTCAATTAAAATTATTATCAAGTGTAAATGATTATCAATAACACATTCTTATCATGAGCGTTAAGTGAAAACAGCCAAAAGTTTTGGGAAGACATACATAAAATAACTGTATTCGATACCAGATAAAACCATAATCACGACAACCCACAAAACCATCCGTCGGTGGTAGAGACTCAATGTACGAGGGAGCTGCATTGACGTATGAGATGACTGTTTACTAAAAAACAGTTTATGTATATGTAACGCTTGAATGCCAAATATTAAACTTAACGGCAAGAAAACAAGGTGATCGACCACCAATGCGCTCATCGCTAGTCCTATCCCTTTAAACTCAAAAGTAGACAAACATATCGCAATCGTATAGCCGACCCGTACGCCTAACAATACGTATATAAAATAAATGATGGGGACACCAATGAAGGATAGTCCAGCAATATATATGACGACGTATAGCCACATATTGTCTATCAACAACGTCCCGTATTCAGTTAATGACCATTCACTGACGGTAAAACTCGGGACAGACAAGGTGAACGTCTCAGAAAAAGAATGGACCAACGTATAACTGCCTAATACGACACCTATAAGAAACAGAACAAACAAACCAATGAGTTGATGTTTATGTTGGATGATGTAGTGAAAAATAGTTGATTGATTCAAAAGTCGTCCCTCCATATAGTTATTCTTTTCTATTCTATGAAGGAAACGACAGAATGATGTTAAATATCAGGTGATCAACAATTTCACATAATAATTAAAAGCCGCGTAATTTCAAATACTGCAGAGCATACATCGTTTTTAAATCATGAATGCGCTCATCTTTTACAAGTTGATCAAGCTCTTCCATCGTATAAGTCTCACAATCTAAAAATTCATCTTCATCAAGGGCTTTTTCTTCTATTAATGGGATTAATTTATCCGTATAGTATAAATAAATACGCTCATCACAAAAGCCTGGCGTTGTATAAAACGACGTGACATACTCCAATTGGTTTGTGGTAAACCCCGTTTCTTCTTCTAATTCTCTCACCGCAGTCACTTCAGGAGCCTCACCCGGTTCAAGCTTACCGGCGGGCACTTCTACTAAGTTTTTTTCGAGCGGCTTACGGTATTGTTCAACCATCACTACCCGTTGATCCTTCGTCACAGCAATAATTGCAACAGCACCTTGATGTTTTACAAGCTCACGAATCGAGGTTTCTCCATTAGGTAATAACACATCATCCACACTGACTTTGATTATTTTACCGTTAAAAATCTCTTGTGATAGTATTGTCTTTTCTTCAAATTTACTCATGTCTTCCCTCCTAAGTATGGTTAAGCTCATTTTTACTGTACCGGATTACTTATACTGATGCCAGTCCATCTCACTCTCGCTTAACAATTCCTCGAACGTTTTATTTTTTTCGCGTTCGAGCGCAGCTTTTCGTTTGGCTTTCTTTTGGCGCCCTAATGCTTCTTCTTCGTCTTTCAATAATTTTGATTTCATTCGCTGTAGTAAATCAACTTCTTTTTTACCTAAACGTTCTTCGGCATCTTTTGTCATCTTTTTCAGTTCACGTTTACTCATTTTTCAAAACTCCTTAATTAAGTTGGTTACTTTTTCGTGTTTTCATTATTTTTTGTTAAAAGCACCTTGCATAAAAAATTCTAACGTTCGCGGAAACAAAGCATGTAGTTTACTGCCAAAACTCATCCATAACGGTAAATTTAGTTCGCGTTTATTCGTATAGAGTAAGCGATCAATTTTTACTGCCACCTTCTCAGGTGTTAACATGATTTTTTCAACCGCTTGTTCATACTGACCGGATTGGTCTGCTGTTTTAAAGAATGACGTCTTGACGGGACCGAGATTAACGGTTGTCACCGCAACATTTGTATCGTTTAATTCCAGTCGCAAAGCATTAGAATAACCAATCACCGCATGTTTTGTCGCCGCATAACTCGTCGCTTTAGGCGTCGCTAATTTACCTGCCAAAGAGCCGATATTAATAATGTGTGTCTTCGTGTTGCGTCTGATAAACTCAGGTATAAGTAAACGATTAAGTTCCATCATAGAGAGCACATTTAAGTGAAACATTTGTGAAGTCGTTTCTCTGGGCGTGCCTGTAGCATATTCAAATAATCCAAAGCCCGCATTATTAATGATGACATCCACCGAAGAAACATCGGTCAAAACTTCTTCAACAAGTGACCCTAGCTTTGACGTTTCAGTTAAATCCATTGGGTAAATAAAGACGGTGGCTCCTTTTGATTGTAAGTCATGTGCCAATGCCGTTAGTTTATCTTCACTTCTGCTAATTAGAACTAACGTACGGTTTTCTCTTGCTAATTGATAACTTAACGCCCGACCTAGCCCCTTGGTTGCGCCAGTAATGACAATCGTATCTTTTTTCATAAAAGCCCCACCTTTTTACTGTTTTCTCTCCTCTTATTATGCTACGATTTAAAAGAGACTGCAAACAAAAATTGAGGTGATGTTGGTGACGCTTATTTATGCACATCGAGGGGCAAGTAAGTATGCGCCTGAAAACACGCTGTCAAGCTTTAAACACGCGTTAGTTTTAGAAGCTGACGGGATTGAGACAGATGTTCAATTAACAAAGGATCACGCCGTTATCGTTATGCATGATGCGACGGTCGATCGCACGACACCTGCGCATGGTAAAATTAAGGATTACACATTAAAGACATTATTAGCGTTATCTAACGGTGAATGGTTTGATCAGGCTTTTCATGAAGATAAAATTCTGTCCCTACCCCAATTGCTTGATTGGTGGGAAACAACCAACCTGTTTTTAAATATTGAATTAAAAAGCCATCGCTATAACGACCGTGGACTTGTTAGTGAAACGCTGAGACAGTTAAAACACGTTAAGAAAACGGAAAAATTAACTTTGTCCAGTTTCAATCCAGCGTATTTAAAACAAGTAAAAACGTTAAATCCAGCACTTACGACAGGTTATTTGACGAAAAAACAACTGAGTGAACGTTTATTGAAAAAACACTGTGGCTATATTGACGGTGTGCATTTACATTATAAAGCTTTTACAACGGACTACTTAAAACGCGTCCATTCACTTGGTCTTTACTTGCATCTTTATACCGTCAATGATGCGGTCTTATTTGATGACTACTTACGGGCAGGTGTTGACGGGATTATTACTGACGACCCAGCATTAAGAACATCACCAGATGTTTAAGTTAGGTCAATTATCGACCTTTTAAACTCTAACGTATTTTGACGTGGTGGCTTCTAAAAGCCTTATTTTAACATTTTAAAAATTTAGGAGTGATTTCTATGGCAAAATTATTTGAACCTTTTACAATTAAAAATATAACATTGAAAAACCGCATCGTGATGTCACCCATGTGTATGTTCGCTGTGGAAAAAGAAGACGGAATCGTGACCCCGTTTCATGTGACACATTATGAATCACGCGCTATTGGAGGCACAGGTCTTGTGATGGTCGAAGCAACAGCCATCGAACCACGCGGACGGATTCGACCTAGTGACTTAGGTATATGGTCAGATGATCATATTGAGGGGTTGAAAACCTTAACAGACCGGATTCACGCCCACGAGGCTCATGCGGCGATTCAACTTGGACATGCCGGTATAAAAGCCCAGACAAATGACATACCCATTGCGCCTTTTAGTGAAGAGGTACTGTGACAGCTATGACGCCGCACATGATTGATCAAATGATTGACCAATTCAAAGTCGCCGCGATTCGTGCGAGAAAAGCAGGGTTTGATATTATTGAGATTCACGCGGCTCACGGTTATTTATTAAACCAATTTCTATCACCGCTTACGAATAAACGCAGCGATGCTTACGGTGGCACAAGAGAACATCGTTATCAGGTAGTAAAAAAAGTCATTGACGCCGTTAAAGCTGTCTTTCATGGTCCATTGTTTGTTAGAATTTCTGCAGATGAATACCATGAAGCAGGCAATACGGCTGAAGATTTCATCTACTTCAGCCAAGAAATGAAAGCTCAAGGCGTTGATTTAATCGATGTCTCCACCGGTGGTGTCGTGAATGTGCCTATCAATGTCTTCCCAGCTATCAATCGCTCACGCCGAGATGATTAAACGCGGGGCAGACATTGCTACTGGCGCCGTCGGCTTGATTACGGAAGCGGCACATGCCGAAGAGATTTTAAACAATCAACGAGCGGATTTGATTTTTATTGGACGCGAGCTCTTACGTCATCCGTACTGGCCAAAAGTGGCTAGTGAGGCATTAAACGTTGAACTGGAAGCACCTACACCATATAAGCGAGGGTGGAACTAATGCACGTTACTTTTTTAGGCACAGGTTCTGGTCTTCCGTCTAATAACCGTAATGTGTCTAGTTTAGCTCTTGATTTAACGAATAAAGGGGAGGGTATTTGGTTATTTGATTGCGGGGAAGCTACCCAACATCAAATATTAAAAACATCGATCAAGCCCCGTAAGATTAGCAAAATTTTCATCACGCACTTACATGGCGATCATATTTATGGATTACCGGGGCTATTGTCAAGTCGTGCCTTTTTAGATGGTACGTCACCTGTCGATATTTACGCACCTAAGGTATACAGACCTTTATTGACACGGCATTTCGTGTGAGTGGCACGCATGTACCTTATGTGATTCATTATCATGATTTAGTCGACGGTGGTGTGTTCCAGCTAAAGACATGTGATGTTCACGTCAAACAGTTAAACCATGGTCTTGTTTCTTTCGGCTTTAAAGTGTGTGAGCACAATCAATTAGGAGAACTAAACGTTCAAAAGTTACAAGCACTTGGTCTCAAACCTTCACCCCTCTATCAACAAATCAAAGACCAACCAGAAACAACCTTACCTGACGGGCGCGTGATTATGCGCCGTGATGTTATCGGTCCTGATAAAAAAGGCCGCGTCATAAGCATTCTCGGTGATACCGGCCCTGTTGACGCTTTAGTTGATTTTATTAAAGGGAGTCAATTACTGATTCATGAAGGGACTTATGAACAAGCACTCGTGGAACTTGCGAGAAGTCATTCGCATAGTACGATTGATGAAGCATGTGAACTTGCTCAATTAGGAAATGTTGACCAGCTCATTATTAATCACCTATCCCAGCGTTATGATCCGCATCAACTGAACACGCTCTTAGAAGATGCACAAATAATTTTTCAACAGACCGCTTTCGCTTATGATTTTATGACTTACACTGTCCCGAAGCGATCGTAATGAAAGACAACTAGCCACCTCCTTATATTAAGGAAAGTGGCTAGTTGTCTTGTCGATAATCATCTAAAAAATCTTTTTGAAAACTTGTTGTCGGTTGATTTGACTCTGAATCAATCAGCGAATCAGTTTGTTTCTTTTTCTTCAAAGAGCGATCAAACGGGTTGTATCCATACTTATTTGTTAGTGCTTGAATCGTTGATTCGAGTTGTTCATGTTTTAAATGATCTTTATAGTGAAACAAATCGAGTTGTTCGTAGTAGTGTTTTTTCTCAATCAGTCCTTGAACAGTCACACCAAGTAGACGAATCGCCTCACCATTCCAATGCATCTCAAATAACTGGGTCGCAAGGCCATAGATATCCCCTGCTTGTTCAATCGGTCGATGGACCGTGACACTTCGCGTAATCGTTTTACGATCATAATAACGAATCATCAGCTGGACCGTTTCACCGATGTAAGCTTTTCTTTTAAGACGGATCGATACTTTATTGGATAGTTTCCGAATCAATGATAACAGTATCGTCTCATCGATGGTGTCGTGCCTTAATGTTTCTGAATGGCCCACACTCTTAAAATCAAACACACTATCAGGATCGACCGCTCGATGATCCTCTCCGTTAGCGCGCTTGATCAACCTTACTCCGTTAATGCCAAGCACACGCCTTAAAATGACATCATCAGCCACAGCTAAGTCGCCAATTGTATAAATATTTATCTGATTAAGCTTTTCTTTTGTTTTAGCCCCAACCCCGTGCATCTCACCAATATCTAGTGGCCATAACACTTGCGCTAGTTCTCTTTTTCGTAACACCGTAATACCGAGTGGCTTTTTCATATCTGAGGCCATCTTAGCTAAAAACTTATTCGGGGCAATCCCGATACTGCATGGTAAATCTAGTTCATTTAAAAGACGTTGTTGTAATTTTTCAGCGATTTCAAGTGGACTGCCTTGCGTCTCACACTCACTAATGTCTAAGTACTTCATCAATCGAAACGGGTTCAACTTTGTCAGTAATCTCTGCCATTACCTTAAACATGGCTTTTGATGCTTCGCGGTAACGTTCGAAGTTAGGTTTTAAGACAATCAATTCCGGACAAAGCTTTTTCGCTTGAAATAGTGGCATCGTTGTCTTGACACCTTTGGCTCTTGCTTCATAGCTACTTGTGACGATAATACCGCGGCGTTCCTCAGGATTTCCAGCAATGGCAAGCGGTTTTCCTTTTAGCGAAGGATTATACGCCATTTCAACTGAGGCATAAAAACTATTCATATCCACATGAAAAATAACGCGTCCTTTTTTGGGATAATAACTCACCTTATCTGACTCTCCTCTCTTAAGAACAACCGTTCTAGCTCTATCGTATCACAACCTGAAAGTAAAAGGGAATACATGTGTTTGTGATGGCGGACACAACAAATAATTATGCACGTGTTGGATCTTCATTGATCTAAACATTGAAAAACCACACCCGTTTACGTGAGTGTGGTTAGGAACATTAAGCTTTCTGTGTGACTGTTTTAATGATTTCAACAACGAGTTCAGTAATTTTAACAAGTTCTTGAATCGGCATGGCTTCATTCGTTGTATGAATATCACGATAACCTACCGCCAAGTTGACCGTTGGAATCCCAAAACCAGAAATAATATTAGCATCACTTCCGCCGCCGCTCGTTTTAACGACAAACGTACGATTGATTTGTTCAATGGCTGTTTTGGCGATTTGAACAACGTCATCTGATTCATTTCGTTTAAAGCCTGGATACATAAATTCTGTTTCCACTTCAGCCGACCACCCATTTCAGCCGCGACTGCCTCGAACGCCTCCACCATTTTTTTCACTTGTTGTTCAACCTTATCCTGGTCGAGTGAACGCGCTTCTGCTAACACTTCGACATAATCACAAACAATGTTCGTCTTATCCCCACCCGAGAAACGGCCAATATTCGCCGTTGTTTCTTCATCGATCCGGCCGAGGGGCATCCGACTAATCGCTTTGGATGCCATCGTAATCGCGGAAACGCCTTTTTCCGGTGCGACACCAGCATGGGCTGTTTTTCCGTGGAGCTTCGCAAACACTTTCACTTGTGTTGGCGCTGCCACGATGACATCCCCAACAGGTCCATCACTATCAAGCGCATAACCGAATTCGGCATGAATCATCTCTTTATTTAAAGCTTTGGCACCAACAAGACCCGATTCCTCACCGACAGTTATAACAAACTGAATATCACCATGAGCTATATTTTGTTCTTTTAAGACTCGGATTGCTTCAAAGATGGCCGCAAGGCTGTTTTATCATCGGCGCCAAGAATGGTTGACCCATCGGATTTAATCACGTCACCATCAATGAGGGGCTTCACACATTTACCAGGTACCACCGTATCCATATGTGAGGTAAAGTAAATGGTCGGGGCATCTACATTACCTTTCAACGTACAAATCAAGTTATTGGCTCCAAATCCCGTCGCTTCTTTCGCTTGATCTTCTTTTACTTCAACACCAAGTGACTCAAATAAGGCTTTTAATCGTGTTTGAATCGTTCCTTCATGTCCTGTTTCTGAATCAATTTGAACGAGTGTTAAAAATTCATCGACTAACCGTGCTTCATTAATCATTTTGTCCATTCCCTTCAGTTTCATATTTTTCTCCTTCTACGTTACTCCATTAATCAAGCGTTTGTCAATGATGGCAGCGGATGAAGGCTTCTGAGAAGTTTTACTTGTATCTTATTTGGATTCGCGCTAAAATAAAAATAGAAATTATTTTGAAAGACTGTTTGAGTAGAGATAATCTAATAATATTCAATGATTTCAAAACTTACATCATGCTTGGAGGTTTACTAATGGCAAAGCACACAAAAAAAGCACCACAAGAACAAACAAGAAAGCCATCAAAACGTGAGCGTCGTCAAAAAATCATTGTTTACGTCATGATTCTTGCGATGGTCGGTTCACTAATGGCATCTGGTTTAACCTATATTTTATAATGTCACCATCGACAAACGTCAGGACCCATTACGGGACCTGACGTTTTTTTATAATCTATATGTCAATCACGTACTTCAATCAATCACATCTTTTACGGTTTGATTTTTGATGGCAAGATAGTGATCAATTTCATTGAGTAACTGAAATAAATCTGCACGGATTTCAAACTCTTCGCGCGTTTTCGGTAAATCTTGCTTTTCGAAACGTTCCAATAAGTCATCGACATAGCTGATATGATATTCAACCGGATTTTCCGGGTAAATCGCATCAGCTAAATCATCGAATAAATCAGCAATCAATTTGGCTTGTTTCACAGACACCATTTGTGGACGCATCACTTTTAACATGCGCTCCAATGAGTGGAGTTGAATGTCACGCATCGAAAAGTAACGACGCCGGTAACTCGTACTTTTTGAAAAACTGTTCTCCATATCTCGCTGGACTAAATCGTCTGCCTCTCGCAAAATTTTCTTCGTGCTCTCGAGTACAGTTGTATTAATCATCGTACTTTCGCCTCTTAAATAGGAGGCAATACTGCGGAAAAAGGTTTGATAATTCGCTTCGACATCTTTACGGAGCTCGATAAACTTGTTATCTAAGTTCGGCATATAAAGATTTAACAAGAGCGCCACACCAATCCCAATAAACATAATGAGTGACTCATTGATCACAATATCTACGTCCACGCGCCTTGCGGCATAAAAATGAAACAATATGACGAGACTGGTCACAATCCCCGGTGTAATATGTAATTTATTTGTGACTGGGATAAACAGTAACAGTAATAGCCCGATGGTCAGTGGTGAATAACCGATCCACTCAAAAATGACATAAGCATAGACCATGGATAATAACCCCGCAGCAATCCGGTGCCAAGCCGTTAAAAACGATTGTTTCCGTGTCGGTTGTATACAAAGAACGGCTATAATCCCGGCCGAACCGTAATTATCTAATTGCAACATCTCAGCAATAAATACCGCTGCTGGTGCCGCAATGGCCGTTTTTAGCGTACGATAGCCTATTTGCATCCCATCACCTCTTTCTCTTATCTCAAGAACATTTATCATGTTCTTATGCTCTTATTATATCCTAATCTTACATCCTTTTCATGTCAATACGGCCCAAGCAATTGATGCCTGGACCGTCCCCATTATATTTTAAAACGATAGAGCTGTTCTTTTAGTCTGAGTGATAAACGTTCCAGTGTATGGGCCTGTTCATCTAACTCATCGACCGCTCGCTTTTGTTCTTCAATTGTTGCGGTTGTTTCTTCAATGCTTGCCGAACTTTCTTCACTAATATTCGCCACTTTTTTCACACTAGTATGAATCGACAGACTACTGGCATCCACTTGTTGTAATTGTGATTTCATCTGTTCAATGACATCATTTAGTTCTGTTACTTGGTCATGAATGGTTGTAAAGTTCGTTTTTGATTTTGTTAACTCCGCCATACCTTGACCTGTTTCTTTGACGGTTTCTTTTAGCGCTTCATTGACAAGACGTGATTCATTATTCATCTCAAGAATAACCGTCTCAATATCGACCGCCGCTTTTGAGACTTGATCGGCTAATTTGCGAATTTCATTCGCAACTACCGCAAAGCCTTTACCCGCTTCACCGGCTCGTGCTGACTCAATCGCTGCATTTAAAGCGAGAAGATTCGTTTGTTCGGTGATGTCATTAATGACAGAGGTTAAATCGACAACGGCTTTTGTTTTCGCTTCAAGTGACTGCATCCGACTATTGGCCGTTTCAACGTCTTGGTTAATATTTTTCATTTGCTTAAATGAATGATCCATTTGCGATAATCCATTAACCGACGATTGCTTCACTTTTTCAGAGAAACGTTTCAGTTGATCTGATTGCATAAGCATTGCTTCGGTTTCTTTTGTTAACGTATCTGTAAAGAGTGAGATATCCGCCGTTATTTGAGCTTGTTCTTCTGCTCCTTCAGCAATCGAGGTCATGACATCATTGAGCTGGGTCGTTCCTTCCGTTAAGGCACGACTTTCTAATGATAATTGTTTTGATTCACCATCTAAAGCATCCGCTTCTTTTGTCGTTGTTTTAACAAAATCACGTAAGTTCTCAACCATCGTTGAAATACTAGCCGCAAGAGTCCCCACTTCACCTGTAGCTTTTACATCAACCGCTTGATCCAATTCACCTTTTGCGATTGCTTCAGCTGTTTTGGCGAGTGAAATGATCGGCTTGGCTATTGAATGTGCTAACATCAGCGCCGTTAAAATAACAACCAGCAAAGTGACGCCTGCGACAATCAGAATAATTTGGCGTAATTCCGCGACTGGCGCTAAGGCTAAACTGGTCGGTTCTGTCACAATCAGTACCCAATCATTGCCTTGATAGTTTTGATAACCGCTACTTTTACTATAGCCAATCAAACTATCAATCCCGGTGCTTGAATCGGCGTGTACACTACCCACTTCCCCTTTTTCAAGGCTATTGATCCGTCTATATAACAGAGAATCCGGATCAAGTGAGGCTGTTTTCGTTTCACCTTCAACCGAGGCACTCGTTGTTGTGTCGGCCAATTGTTCACCTGCTTGATTGACTAACTCAACCGTCACAGTGTCACTGGCAATCTGATTGACTTCATCCCAAATGTAACGAATCGGGAAGGCTCCGCGTAAGACACCGTTATTATCCATCGGATAATAGATATATATCACTTGTTCACCTAAAGCGTCATCATATAAGGCGTCTGAGACAGTCACCTCAGAAGACGACGCTAACTCTATCGCAGGCAGTAGATTAGTCGATGCTTGTGAAGTATCTTCTATCACATTCCCGCTAGCATCGAACACCGTGAGGCGCTCGAAATAAACTTCTTCGCGAAGTGCTTTAATCAAGCTATTATTTCCGTCTGGGCTTGATATTAAGCGTTGTTGCAATACATTTAAATCGTATGTACGTTCATACATAAAACGGTCTAACTTTTCCATATGTATGTCGGATGTCGTTGCAACTTTTTCGCTTACTTCATCTGTTAAAGCTTCAGATGCTAACCAGTAAACCAGTCCACCTATCACAAAGATAGCCAGTAGCGAAACGATACTAAACGCCACTGTCAGTCGTTGTCTAATCCCCCTTCTGTTTTTCTGTTGGGTTATTTGATCTATCTTTCTTTTTGACGATGTCTTCTTTATTTTTTTCGACATACACCCACCCCTTTCATGTGAAACATTACACAATTATACATGAATTGTCACAAACATTAAATACTTTTTATACATTTTTTTAATATAAATACATCTAGCATCTACACGTCTTTCATTTGCTATTGACACATGTTTTTAAACCAAAGACTTTAAGCCTGTATTTGCTTCATTCCTCAGAATTTAAAAAATCATGACTTAGTAAGATGACTCATGCTATCATGTCCTTTTATTCCAGTCATTTTCATATGTGCTATACTGAGACTAACTAAGCGCATGCGACATATACCACCTCATAGTTTTTTGAAAGTTAAAGAAAGGGGAAACTGTTTTGAAAAATGTGAAAACCCGCCCATTAATCATAGTGTCTTTAACCATAAGTGCGACCACAATGGCATTTCATGCTTATAATCAGTTTAACGCTCGTGACATAGTTTATGGTGTCGTATTTACTGGTTTAGCTGTTTTTTTCATTGGCTTGGTTGTTGCGAGTGTGATTATAAATAAGACCCTTAAAATTGAAAATAACAAGAAAAAGAGTCAAAACCACTGACTCTTTTTCTTGTTTAACTATATTATATGCATGCGTACATATTAATAAATCGGCGTCGTATCTCCCGAGATATTCTCAAGTATTTCTTTGACATGTGACATAAACCTGCCACAGATCACGCCATCTAACACGCGGTGGTCAAGTGAGAGACATAAATTCACCATATCACGAGCAGCGAACATATCATTAATAATCACCGGACGCTTCACAATCGACTCGACTTGGAGAATGGCGGCTTGCGGATAATTGATGACACCCATGGACTGCACCGAACCGAATGTGCCGGTATTGTTTACGGTGAATGTTCCACCGGTCATGTCTTCTTTTGTTAATTGTCCGTGTTTCGCTTTATGGGCGAGCACATGGACATCTTTTGCGATGCCTTTGATACTTTTCTCATCGACATTCTTAATGACTGGGACATATAATTCTGTTTCATTTCCGACCGCAATCGATAAATTAATATCTTTGTGTTGGACAATCGTATCGCCTTGCCAAGAACTATTCAGTTCAGGGAACTTCTTTAGTGCTTTTGCGACAGCATTTAAAAAGAAAGAGAAATACGATAAGTTATAGCCTTCTTGTTCTTTAAACTTCGCTTTTTCAGCATTACGATAGTTCACTAAATTTGTCACATCGACTTCGATCATCATCCAGGCATGTGGAATTTCTGACGTTGCCCGGACCATGTTCTCAGCAATTGATTTTCTGATACCCGTCACTGGAATTTCACGATCCCCTTTAAATTCAGGACGCGGTGATTGTTTATTATTAGTAAAGTTATCCTGTGTCGCTGGTGTTTGTGTCGGTTGAGATAAATAAATGTCAGTTTGTTTCTCATTGGTCGTTTGTGATGTTTGTTTTTCTACAAAGACTTCAACATCTTTTCTTGTGATCCGACCATTTATCCCTGTCCCCGTGATAGCATTTAGATCAACACCGTGTTCACTCGCTAAACTTAAGACTTTCGGTGAATAACGTTTCTTCATCGATTGATTTTCCTGAGCGACAGACGGTTTTTGCTCTGTCGCTTTTGCTTCTGTTGCTTCGCTTTTAGGTGATTCTACTTCTTCTACCTCAATATGACAAAGAGGTGTTCCAACAGCGACCGTTTCCCCCTCTGTAACAAGGCACTCTTTAATAATGCCTTTAAAACTTGAAGGCACTTCAGCATTAACCTTATCAGTCATTACATCGACAAGCGGTTGATACAGATCGACTTCATCGCCGACGGAGACAAGCCATTGACTCACCGTTCCTTCAGTTACGCTTTCGCCGAGCTGCGGCATATTCATTGTTTTTAACGTCATGGTTTTCCCTCCTCTACTAGTACTGGGCGACTTCTAACATTTTTTCATACACTTTGTCCTCACTGACCATAAACGCTTTTTCTAGTGGGGGCGCATAAGGCATGGCTGGTACATTCGGTGCCGCTAATCTAAAAATAGGCGCATCGAGGTCAAACAAACAATGTTCCGCAATAATCGCTGAAACCTCACTAATGATACTGCCTTCTTTATTATCTTCCGTGATCAGTAAGACTTTACCTGTTTTTTTGGCCGCCTCAATAATGGCTTGTTCATCTAATGGATAGACCGTACGTAAATCTACCAGTCGACCTCGTAGCCTTGTGTTGCTAGCTTTTCGGCTGCTTTTTTACTAAACTCAACACATAAGCCATACGTAATAACGGTTAAGTCATCACCTTCTCTAACGGTATTGGCCTTGCCAATTTCGATCAAGACTTCTTCATCTGGAATATCTTCTTTTAGTAAGCGATATGCCTTTTTATGTTCAAAATACAGCACTGGATCAGGATCTCTAATAGCGGCTTTTAATAAACCTAAGGCATCCTTTGGTGAAGATGGCATGACGATTTTCAAGCCCGGTTGTGAAGCAAATAGAGCTTCAAGTGACTGCGAATGATACAACGCCCCGTGAACGCCGCCACCGTATGGGGCCCGAATAGTGATCGGACAACTCCAATCATTATTTGAACGGTAGCGCATTTTAGCAGCCTCTGAAATGATTTGATTGACGGCTGGTAAAATAAAATCAACGAATTGGATTTCAGCAATAGGTTTCATGCCGTACATACTTGCACCAATTCCCACACCTACAATCGCCGATTCAGCTAGAGGTGTATCGATGACCCTAGCTTCTCCAAATTCTTCATATAATCCTTCACTTGCTCGAAAGACGCCACCACGTTTACCGACGTCCTCTCCTAGTAGAAATACATCATCGTCTCGACGCATTTCTTCCTTCATTGCACGATTGATCGCTTCTATATAAGACATCACTGTCATATTGAACCCTCCTATTGGTGATACACACCATCAAATAATGTCTGTTCATCGGCATACGGTGCCTCATCTGCGTAGGTTGTTGCCTCATCTATTAAAGCTTTAATTTTTGATTCGTAACCTGATTCGAGTTCATCGGTTAAAATCCCTTGTTTTTTTAATTGTTGTCTAAAGATAATCAAACCATCTTTTTCCTTTGCAGCGTTAACTTCTTCTTTCGTACGGTATGTTAAATCATTATCATCACTTGAGTGTGGTGTTAAACGGTAACCGACTGCCTCAATCAATGATGGTCCTTCTCCGTTTAACGCTCTTTCTCTTGCTGCTTTTACGGCTGTATAAACAGCAACTGGATCATTCCCATCAACCGTCTCACCGTGAATACCATAACCGAGGGCGCGGTCAGAAATTTTTGCGCAATTCACTTGTTGCTCAATCCCACAAGAGATGGCATATTGATTATTCTCAACCATAACGATGACAGGCAAATCATGGACACTCGCAAAGTTTAAACCTTCATGAAAATCACCTTGGTTACTAGAGCCTTCTCCAAGTGTCACAAAGCTGACAGCCGGTTGTTGTTTCATCTTTAATGCAAGGGCCATACCGACAGCATGGGGTACCTGTGTTGTCACTGGAGATGATCCTGACAGCATATTCAATTTTCGGTGACCAAAGTGCCCTGGCATTTGTCTACCACCCGAATTAGGATCTTCTGCTTTTGCGAAAGCTTGTAAAAATAACTCTTTAACGGTCATGCCCATCGTCAACACAACACCTACATCGCGGTAATATGGGGCGGTATAGTCAACACCTTTTGCTAAGGCAAAACTACTCGCAACTTGCATCGCTTCTTGTCCTTGACATGAGACGACAAAGGGAATTTTCCCTGAACGGTTCAGTAACCACATCCGCTCATCACTGCGTCTTGCTAATAACATATAATAAAACATATCTAATAGCTGTCGATCTGTTAATATTTGATTTTTTTCTGACATCGTGTCATCCTCCTTCAACATGCTAAATATGCACCGGTTGATCCATTGCTAAAAGACTAGCTTCTGCGATTGCTTCAGATAATGAAGGATGCGGGTGTACCGTCTCCCCTAATTCATCAATGGATGCATTTAATACGAGTGCCATTCCCGCTTCAGAAATGAGTTCTGTTGCCTTTTCGCCAATAATAGAAACACCAAGACAATCGCGTGTTTGTTGATCAATCACTAGCTTTACAAACCCATTTGTCTCATCTGAAATAATCGCTTTTCCTATTGCTTGGAATGGAAACTTTACTGTTTTCACATCCGCAAACTGATTTTTCGCTTCTTCTTCAGTTAAACCGACGGTGGCTACTTCTGGTGAAGCATAGACACAGCTAGGAATATAGTGAAGTGGGGTTAAATCAACTTTTTCATCAAACATATGCTTAACCGCGAGCTTTCCTTCGGCACTGGCCACATGTGCGAGTTGTTTGCCACCGATACAATCCCCAACAGCATAAATATGTGACTCTTTTGTTTGAAAATGTTCATTCACCTCGATAAAACCCACCTTGTCGGTCGTAATATTCGTATTACTAAGACCGAGTTGGTCGGTATTAGCCACCCGTCCGACACTGACAAGTACATGACTTGATGATACGGTAAATGTTTCATCGTCTTTCATGCCTGTCAAAACACATGTGTCTTCCTGTACTTTCGTGTCGGTCACATTAGCATTTAGATGCACGGTTAAGCCGCGTTGTTTTAATTGATTTAACACTTCTTGTTGAATATCGTGATCAAACCCAGGTAACAGTGCTCCTTCTCGTTCAATCAGCGTAACCGGTACATCAAAGTCAAGCATCATCGATGCCCACTCCACACCAATCACACCCCCACCCACAATCGTAAGCGATGTCGGTAAGTCATCAAGGTCAAGTAAATCATCGGACGTTAAGATGTGTTGATGATCAATGGGTAATTGACTCACTTCTCTCGGCCGTGCGCCTGTCGCAATTAAAACATTCTTCCCTATTAATGTTTCATTCGCGTCTTCCATTTCTACTGAGACGGCACCAGCCATTGGAGAAAAAATCGACGGACCGAGCAACCTGGCCACGCCTTTATACACATCTACTCGATGTTTTTTCATCAACTGTTGTACCCCCTGATACAATTTATCAACGACGTTATTTTTGCGTTCGAATGCTTCAACGTAATTTAAAGCAAGTTCTTTTACCTTCACACCAAAACGCCCACATTTTTTTACTGTTTGAAATACTTCTGCGCTCTTTAGTAGTGCTTTTGTTGGGATACACCCTTTATGAAGGCAGGTCCCACCTAACTTTTCTTTCTCTACTAAGGCGACAGTTTTACCTAATTGTCGGGCATGAATCGCAGATATATAGCCACCCATACCACCACCCAGTATGACTAGGTCATAATTTTTTGACATAAAAAGACTCCTTTTAATATAAGATTTATAGCACCTCATACATGTTTCATCATAGCGCTTTATTATATAATTTTCAAGATGTAATTATAATTAGATATTAGTACCTGGTTATATAACAATCACTTTTCAAGCTATTAACGGCAAAAAAACATCCGTCTATTCCTATTAGGACAGACGGATGTCTTTCACATCAGCTTACATTTAATTGTTTTCAAAAAATACTTTGTAGAGTGATTGAACCGCGCGATTCACACCCTCTTCTTTAATACCAAACATCATCGATACCTCTGAAGATCCTTGATTGATCATCTCTAAATTAACATGGGCTTCTTCAAAAGCTTTTGTCGCTTTTGCGGCGGTTCCTACAAAGCTATGCATGCCCTCACCAACAATCATAATAAGCGCAAGACCGCGGTCAATATAAACTGTATCGGGTTTTAGTTCTTTATTGATTCGGTTAATGACAATCGCTTCTTTTTCTTCTGTCAGTTGATTCGCTCGAATAATAACGGATAAATCATCAATTCCTGAAGGCGTATGTTCAAATGAAATGCCTTCATCTTCTAAGATATTAAGTAACCGTCGGCCAAAACCAATTTCGCGGTTCATTAAATACTTACTTACATATAGACTCACAAACCCTGCGTCACTCGCAATACCAACAACGGCTTGATTCACATCTTTTTTCTCACTAACAATCATTGTGCCTTTGGCAGTTGGGTTATTCGTATTTTTGATACAGACAGGAATCTTTTCTTTAAAAGCTGGAATGAGTGCTTCGGCATGGAAGACTGAAAAGCCTGCATAGGATAATTCACGCATTTCTTTATACGTCAACGACGTAATTTCTTTTGGATTATTGACAATCTGGGGGTTCACACAATAAACAGAGTCAACATCGGTGAAATTCTCATATAAATCAGCTTTCACACCCGCTGCGACAATCGAACCGGTTATATCACTGCCTCCGCGAGAGAAAGTGACTAATTTCCCTTCTTTAGTATATCCGAAAAAGCCTGGAATGACAGCAATGTCTTCACTGTCTCGTAACCGATGAATCAGCTCAAAGCTCTCATCTAGGATTTGAGCACTACCAGGTTGATCACTTAAAATGAGACCCGCTTCTTTTGGATTAACATAACGAGCGTGAATACCTAATGATTGTAAGTATTCGCTTAATATTTTAGCAAGCGAGTCTTCTCCAATGGCTTTAATGGCATCGAGTTTTGAAGCAAGATCATTACCATCGTTAAAGATTTTTTCTACTTGCGACTGAATATCCGCTAACACAACTTTCGATAGCTGTAGTTCTTCTAAAATGGCATCAAAACGATCTAATACATTTTGAAGTGGCGCCTCATGTGATTGACCGAGACGATACGCCTCCCCTAGTTCAATGAGTAAATCAGTGACTTTCATATCATCACTATTTCTTTTTCCCGGCGCAGAGACGACAATGATACGTCGATCGTCATCTGCTTGAATAATATTGGCTACTTTTTTTTAATTGCTCAGCATTTGCGACTGAACTTCCCCCGAATTTTGCTACTTTCATCTCTTTAACATCTCCAATAATCTTTATAATAGTATAAATATTATCATATATGCGCAGAAATTGTTATAGTAAAATTCAGATTATTTGAATTTTTTTATGTAGCACCCGACTAACTAGCTTTATATTTTAAACGCAAATGATCCGCGACCATCGCAATAAATTCAGAATTGGTCGGTTTCGCCTTATTCGCATGAACGGTATAACCGAATAAATCTGTGATTGAATCGATATTCCCCCTTGCCCAAGCCACTTCAATCGCGTGTCTAATCGCACGTTCCACTCGCGAAGGTGTTGTATTAAATTTTTTGGCGATATCCGGATACAAAATTTTCGTAATGGAGCTAGTAATTCGATATCATGAAAAATCATCGTAATGGCTTCACGTAAATACATATAACCTTTAATATGAGCTGGAACACCGACTTCATGAATAATATTGGTAATACTTGCTTCTAAATCAAATGTTTTACGGTTATGGTCTGGTAATTTGCTTGTATTGCGTTTCATTTCATTAAAACCTTGAACCGCTTGAATTTTATGCTCTAACTGCTCAAAGTCAAACGGCTTAAGGATAAAATAACTCGCGCCTAATTCACTCGCTCGCTTCATCACATCTTCTTGACCAAATGCCGTCAACATAATGACCTGTGGCTTCTTCTTCAAGCGCATCGATTGAATCGCTTCCAGCACACTAATACCGTCCATTTGTGGCATAATAATATCTAATAACACGACATCTGGTTCCATGTCTTTGACTAGCTGGACACCTTCTTCACCATTATTGGCAACGCCTAACACATCATAACCTTGTCTTTCAGAGAAATATTCTTCAAGCATCTCTGTTAAAGCCAGATTATCATCAATAAACACCACTTCTGTTTGTTTCATCACTTTTTCCTCCTTTTTACGATGTAAACCACATGTTAATTTCGACATCGCGAATGAAATTCCTGCATCTTTTAATAAACTTCCTAAAACTTGCTAAAAGAAGTAACTATTCGACAAAAATAGACAAGCCATGTGGCTTGTCTATTTCTATTATGCTGCTTCTTCTTGATGTTGTTGTTGGACACTTAACATCCATTCTAAATGGACGCCATATCCTTTTAGTGGATCGTTGACAAACACATGCGTCACTGCACCAATCAGCTTTCCATTTTGAATAATCGGACTACCACTCATCCCTTGCACAATTCCGCCTGTTTTTTCAATCAGGCGTTCATCGGTCAACTTAATAATAAAACTTTTAATCGCTGGTGTCGTTTGTTCGGACACATCAATCACTTCACACGTAAAGCGTTCGATTTTCTCACCTGAAATAACCGTGAGAAATTCAGCTGGTCCAACTTCAACCTCACTCGGTTTAGCGACAGGTATGGGATCTAACCCGAGAATGGCACCATTGACTTCGGTTAATTCACCAAATATACCAAACACTGAGTGTTGACGAATGGCACCTAATACACCTTTTTCAGCCAAAAAATGCGCTTCTTTTTCTCCTGGTTCATTTTTGGCACTTTTATTTATCCGATCAACAAATGAGTAAAAAATCAAACCTTCCTCCACATTCTCTGTTTGTTGATCTAACGGATAAATATTATGACCTAAACCACCATAACTCTTTGTTTCAGGATCAATATACGTCAGTGTACCAACACCTGATAACTGGTCTTGGATTAACAGACCCAGTCGTGATACATCTTGATCATCTTGGATGGGTGTTAAATGAATCGCGATTTTTTCTCCTTTTCTTAATAATTCCATTGTTAAGTCTTTTTCTTCAGGTAACGCTTTTAAAGATGTCGTGACATCAGACATTTTTCGTATATCTGTTCCGTTGATGGATACAATAATATCACCAACTTCACAACCAGCGTCTTTTGCTGGTGAGACTTTTTCGTTATTGTAGGATAATTCTTCAAATCCAACAATAACTACCCCACTGCCTTCAATTTGCATGCCAATCGATTGTCCTGAAGGAATAAGTTGTTGGCTTATTTGTCTCACCTTGGTTGTTAATGCCGGTACATCATTTTGAGCTAAAGTCACATCAACAACCGTAAATGTTCCTGCCTCCTTTTCATTTTTTTGACTTAATTGGGACCGTGGCAGACTTTCCGCATGAATCGTTAAAGCCATTGGAAACACCATGGTTAGCACCGTTAAAAAAACAAAGAGTGCTAAATTTAAAACGTTTGATCATGTCATCCTCTCCTTTCAATTTGATACGACTAGCTTACGTCAAAATGACGTGTTGTACTCATTGTAATGTTAAGTAAAGCTAGCAGGAATTACTAAGAGAGATGAGAATAGCGTAGATATGTCGAAGACAATAACGTTACAGGCATGATGGATACTGCTTTTTCGTGCATCATCCTTCATTAAAAAAAAAAACCTTACCACTAGAGTGATAAGGCTTAGTCGCGTTGTTTCTTATAATCAGTGGCATAATCGATAAGTGATAGCGCATGCGCGCGTGACGTATCAGTAATTTCTTTCCCTGTCATCATCCGAGCCAATTCATCGGTTCGTTGCTCGAGAGCTAATTCAGTTACTGTTGTATACGTGTGATGATCTGTTTGTTGTTTTTCAATTAATATGTGTGTATCTGCCATTGCGGCGACTTGAGGTAAGTGCGTAATACAGAGCACTTGTGAACCGTCAGCAATCGAGCCGATTTTTTCGGCAATGGCCTGAGCGACACGTCCGCTTACACCTGTATCCACTTCATCAAAAATCACACTAGTCATACCTTGATGTTTTGCGAAAATTTTCTTTAATGCTAACATAATTCGAGATAATTCGCCACCAGAGGCGACTTTATTTAACGGTTTTATCGGTTCACCAGGATTTGTTGACAGTAAAAACTGAACATGATCATTGCCATTTGGCGCTATTTTTACTTGATCAATGTAGTCCTCTCTTAATTGACTTAAGTCTTGTTTTTTCGTGATTTCTACTTGAAAATCGGCTTTTTCAAGATAAAGGTCAGCTAATTCTTGTCTGATCGCTATTTCTATTGCTTCTTTTGCTTTTATACGTAAATCATGTAAATGTTCTGCTTCAAGTGCCGCATCACGCACTTTATCTTCGACTTCTTTTTTCAGTCGGGTAAGCGAACCGTCACGGTCTTCTAGTTGATCAATCTCATCGCTAATTTTCGCTTGATACTCTAACATGTCATTCACGCTTGTCCCGTATTTGCGCATGAGACGGTGCAACTCATTTAAACGTGCCTCAATAAAATTTAACCGCTCAGGATTGAATTCAAATTGATCTAAGTAATCACGTAATTGGTAGGTCACATCTTCAATCATATAAAAAGCTTCCATGTAGGTGTTTTTAACCTCTGCTAAGCCAGTATCAAATTCACTTGCATCTAATAGTGATGTCTGCGCCATCGCCAGCCAATCATTCGCTCGTTGCTCAGTTGACAGCGCTTTATAAGCTTCTGTCACACCCGCATATATTTTTTCAGCATGACTCAGTTTTTCTCGCTCTTCATTTAACTCAACGTCTTCATCAGGCACAAGTTCAGCTTGTTGCAGTTCATTTAATTGGAAGGTTAATAAATCTAACCGCTGAATGATCTGTTGTTCATTCGTCTGTAAGTGCATTAAGCGATCTTTTATTATCTTCCACTGACGGTACATATCTTGATATTCCAATAACGCTTGACCAATACCTTCTTGGTCAAACAAATCTAGTAAGTCAATATGCAGCTCTTGATTCATCAACGATTGAGTTTCGTGTTGCGTATGAATATCAATTAAAACCCGGCCAAATTCTTTTAAAATCGCTAGTGTGACAAGTGATCCATTCACGCGACAAATACTTTTACCTGAATGTGAAATCGTTCGGTGAAGAATGATCATCTCTTCATCAATTTCAACGCCATAGCTTTCAGCAATTTTATAGACGGGGTGCTTTAGATTGTCAATCGTAAATAACCCTTCTAACGAAGCTTTTTTTGCGCCATGTCTGACAAATTCAACCGAGCCTCTGCCACCGGCTAATAATTGAATCGCATCAATAATAATGGATTTACCTGCACCGGTTTCTCCTGTTAAGACCGTTAATCCTTCTTTAAATGGGATCTGTAATTGATCAATAATCGCAAAATCTTTAATCGATAATTCCCTCAGCAATCTGAATCACTCCCAACTCCATGTTTACAACATCGCTAAAAAACGTTGTTCTATTTCATCCGTCACGTCAACATCCCGGCAAATAACGAGAATCGTATCATCGCCACAAATCGACCTAGTACTTCCGGCCAATCGAGGTTATCTATTAGCGCACCAAGCGCATTCGCATTACCTGGCAATGTTTTTATTACGAGAAAATGCGTCGCTTTATCTATCCTTACAAATGCATCACGCATAAGGCGTTTTAACTTTTCTAAAGGATTAAAGCGTTGATCCGCTGGTAAGCTATATTTATAATGTCCTTCTGATGTTGGCACTTTAACTAAGTGCAATTCTTTAATGTCACGCGAAATCGTTGCTTGGGTTACCGGATAACCTTCTTCTCGCAAAGCATCAACCAGTTCATCTTGTGTTTCAATCTCATGATTTGTAATGTATTCTCTAATTTTAATATGACGTTGTCCTTTATTCATGGCTCTCCGACCTTTCTCACTAATGTGTAAGGGATTGATGAGCAGCTTTTACTGTCTGTTCAATCAACTCATGTACCTCAAGGGTTGTTTCATTTGTTGCTGTCCTTTTAATATGCGCTAAAAATTCAATATTACCATCGCCACCTGTAATAGGTGAGAAAGTAAGGTCGCAAACAGTAAAACCTTCAGCCATCATAAAAAGAAGCGTTCTTTCTAACACATCCTGATGAACCGAAGCGTCTCTAACAATGCCTTTTTTACCCACTTGATGTTTACCTGCTTCAAATTGCGGTTTTATTAAGACGACAGCTTCACCTTGCATTAATAAAATATCTTTAAGCGGCGGGATAATCAATTTTAACGAAATAAATGACACATCAATTGTCGCAAAATCTGGTAAGCCTTCTTTGAATAAATCCGGTGTCGCATGACGGAAATTCGTTCGTTCCATGACAACAACACGAGGATCATTTCGTAACTTCCACGCGAGTTGATTATAGCCGACATCTAAAGCATAACTTAATTTTGCCCCATTCATTAAGGCACAATCGGTAAAACCACCCGTCGATGACCCGATATCAAGCATGATCCGATTCGTTAAATCAATATCAAAGTAAGTTAACGCTTTCTCTAACTTTAATCCTCCACGTCCAACATATGGCATCACTTGACCTTTTACAGCAAGTGGAATATCTTCACTTACTTTGACTCCCGGTTTGTCTAAACGTTCTGTCTCCGAGTAAACCAAGCCAGCCATTACCGTTCGTTTAGCCTTTTCTCTCGTTTCACATAGTCCTCTTTCTACGAGTAACACATCTAAACGTACTTTCTTAGCTTTCATAACATCGTTCCTTTTCTATGATCTCTCACACTTATTTCTTAATTAATTTTATCTTAAAGCGATGGTCCATAAAGGCCAATACTTTCCCTGCCACTAAAATAATGTTCGTCGCAAAGGTAATGGCAACTGATTTACCAATGGCTTTTCCTCCGACCGTTAAAGCAGCAACGACACTGGTCATAAAAACATTGATCGTGATTTGGATCAGACTACCTTCACCATACCCAAAGAGCCGAGCTAATTGTAACACAACAATCGCTGATGCCGTTCCACTAATGACACCGGAAATATCACCGACAACGTCATTACAAAAACTTGCAAAACGGTCCGCATTCCTCACGATTAATACCGCTTCTTTTGCTCCATACACCTTTTCTGCGGCCATCGCATGAAAGGGCGTTTCAATCGCAGCTGTCGACGCAACCCCGAGTGTATCAAATAACACCCCAAGTAACACAATCGAAAAGACAATGAAAATGCCAATAACCCACCCTACACCACCTAAAACAGATGATGAAATAAACTGAAAAAATTGCCGCTAACACAAAGGTGATAACGGCAATACTTATACTAAATTTTAACGATTTTTTAAGTTGCGATGATGACTTCGCCATGTAAATCCTACCTCACTCATAAAAATTATGTAATGGAATGGTCATTTATTAAGTAAAAACTGCGGCTTAGGTCCAGTAGGTTTTCCCAAGTACAAACCAGATGTTGCCATCTTGGCGGTTCCCCTTTAATTGCACCTTAACAACGTCACCGCTTGCTAGACTGGATTGCCACTTAGCGCGCACTATAATCCCTAATAAATGTCTTATGAACAGTCTAGGAGTTTTCCTCAACAACTCTTAACCGTTTCCTAGCCTCTTTTGCAACACCAATTTCATACAGACGGCCAACCTTATTTAGTGGCCACCTAAATAATAGTTAACGATTTGCTGTAATCCCCTCGGTAATCACTCAAGGCAGGCTACGCTGTCAGTTGGCATCCCAATTGATCCACTTAACAGGTTCATACCCCATTCCGCCATGCTTTTAGCTAAAAAGGCACGACAGAGATGGGCCTCCGCGGAAGTAGGGTCAACGCCCACATGCCATTGTGGATCGCCCTACAACCTTAACTTCCAGCACCGACCCAAGCTGGGCGCCTCAAGCCGACACAAGAAACTTCATCGATGTGCCCTTTGGCAGATTTTTAGCCCTGCCTTCAGAAACGGAGAATCGACTAGAATACTGCACCATTCCCATTATCTTAAGTATATCAAAAAAAATAATGTTTGACCATTGTTTGACGTTTATTATTTTATACGGTGCGTTCACTAAGCGAAATAATAAACTGAGCCAATGGCGTTTGTAATACACCGGCAAAATCGAGTTGTTTTTTTGTTTCGTCTACAAACTTTTGTTTTTCTTTAATCGCCCCGTCTAAGCCTAGTAACTTTGGATACGTACTTTTATCGTTTAAAACGTCACTGCCTACTTTTTTGCCGAGTGCTGTTTCATCACCAATAATATCTAAAATGTCATCTTGAATTTGAAAAGTGAGTCCGATTGCTGTCGCTGCTTTTTTCATCGCTTCTATGACTTCCATCGGTTGATGACTTAAAAACGCCCCCATTTCTAACGCATAGATGAGCAACTGTCCCGTTTTTAAATCATGCACTTCTTCTAACTGGTCCAGTGAAATATCTGTTTGTTCATAACTTAGATCATACATCTGACCACCGACCATACCTAATGGTCCACTGACTTCACTTAACCGTTTTAATGCATAAACTTTTTCTTCGGCTGACAGCTGTGTAGCGTCACTTATCAGCTGAAACTATACGTTAGTAAAGCATCTCCTGCTAAAATTGCGGTGGCTTCATCAAATTGTTTATGGTTGGTTAATTTTCCGCGACGATAATCGTCATTATCCATTGCGGGAAGGTCGTCATGAATCAATGAATACGTATGCACACATTCTAATGCTAACGCAACTGGTCGTACTTTTTCAACATCTGCACCAAAGGCGTCTGCTGTTAACATCATTAACACCGGACGTACTCGCTTACCACCAACGGTCAGTGAATAACTCATGGCTGCTTTGATACGTGTGTTCATCGTGACATCATCAAATAATGTTGATAATTGCTGATCGATTATGTCCTTATATTCCCTTACTTTGTGATTAGGCGTGATCGTCATGTGTTTTCTCCATCAGACGGGAACGGTTGTGATTGATCATTTTCATCGATTAATTCAACGACTTGTTCCTCAACTGATTTTAATCGTTCATCACACCACTTCGATAACGCAATCCCTTTTTGATAGTAATCAAGGGCTTCTTCAAGTGGCACATCTGCTGCTTCAAGTTTTGTCACAATCGTTTCTAATTCTTTTAACACTTCATCAAATTTACGTTCTTGTGTCATGTTTTAACCTCTTTCAACTCATTTTCATCAACATTTACTTCAATTATTATCCGATTGGTTATCTATTTTTTGAACCACTGCCTCAATCTTACCTTCTGCCAGTTTTATGTTTACTGTTTCACCAACTTGCACGTCTTGAGACGATTTAACCAATGAAGCATTTCCTTTGTAAATTAAACTATAGCCTCGCTGCATCGTTTTTAACGGACTAATTAATTCCAGCGCTTCCATTACTCGAAAGAAACGGTGTTTGTTTTTTTCTACGTGATGGAGAATTGATTTATCAAGTGCTTGATTTAACCGCGTGACGTCTTGGTGATGGCGTGTTACTTTATCACGAAGTGATATTTTTCCTAACCGGTGTGCAAGGTGGTCATGTGTTGTTTGATTCGCTGCGAGTACATGTTTCGTTGCACGAGAGAGCCGCTCTAATAGTTGATCTAACTGTTGGTCTTTTTCAAAGATCAATTTTTTCGGATACTTAAAAGCATAACTTGCTTTTAAACGCGCTACCTGCTCTTTTTTCGACAACAACTGCTCATCTATTTGTCTTTGAAGACGTGAATATGCGTCATTCACGTTCTGCTTTATCTGCGTAAGCTCCGGCACCGCTTTTACCGCTGCGCCTGTTGGTGTTGGTGCGCGGTAATCACTGACAAAATCGGTCATCGTAAAATCGGTTTCGTGCCCAACACCTGAAATTACCGGAATCTCTGACGAAAACACGGCTCGTGCGACATCTTCTTCATTAAATGGCCATAAATCTTCAATAGAGCCACCACCACGACCTAAAATAATGACATCGGCCTGATGATGATCATTCACTTCCTTCAGGCGTTTCACGATATCTTCTTTCGCATTCGCTCCTTGGACAAGTGTTTGATATACCGTAACCTTAGCAATCGGATAACGTGCCTTTAAAGTCGATAGAATGTCTCTTACAGCGGCGCCCGTTCTTGCGGTTAACACCGCGATGTGCTCAGGATACGGTGGAATCATTTTTTTATGCGCTGGATCAAATAATCCTTCACGCTCTAATTTTTCCTTTAGTTGTTCAAAAGCCAAGTGTAATGCCCCAACACCATCCGGTTGCATCTCTTGGATATACAGTTGATATTTTCCTTGGACTTCATAGACACTTACTTCTCCTCGCACAATAACGTCCATACCATTTTCAGGTGTGAACGTTAGTTGTCTGTTATAGCCTTGGAACATGACGGCTTGAATTTGTGCGCCTTGGTCTTTGATCGTTAAGTACATATGACCACGATTATGGTGTTTAAAATTAGAGATTTCACCTTTTAACCAAAAAGATTTTAAGTGCTGATCGGTTTCGAATTTATGTTTAATATAACGGGTGAGTGCTGTCACCGTTAATATTTTGTTCGTCATATAAACACCTTACTTCTTTGTATTGTGGTTTTTAGCTGCCTTAATAGTATTTTTCATGAGCATCGTAATCGTCATCGGTCCAACACCTTTTGGTACGGGTGTAATATATGAAGCAACAGTTTTTGCTGATTCAAAATCAACATCACCTGTTAACTTACCTTCTTTCGTACGATTGACACCGACATCAATAACAACGGCTTCTGGTTTAATATAAGACGCATCAATCATTTCTTCACGACCGACCGCTACAATTAAAATATCACCTTGCTGGGTGATTTCTTTTAAATTTTTGGTGCGCGAATGACAATAAGACACCGTCGCATGTTCATTGAGCAATAATTGTCCCACTGGTTTACCAACAATATTACTTCGGCCAATAATCACCGCATGCTTACCGGCAATCTCGATATTTTTCGATTGTAACATCGTTAAAATGCCATAAGGTGTACACGGTAAAAATGTCTCTTGTTGCGTTAACATCCGTCCGATACTAATCGGGTGAAAACCATCGACATCCTTTTCAGGATCAATCGCTTCAATAATGGCCTGTTCGTTGATTTGATCAGGCAATGGTAGTTGAACCAAAATCCCATTCACACGTGAATCATTATTTAGTTGTTCAATTAATTCGAGTAACGCTTGTTCACTTGTTGTGTCGTCTAAAGTAATAAGCTCTGAGTCAATACCGATAAAATCCGCGGCTTTTTGTTTACCCGATACGTAAGACTTTGATGCTGGATCGTCACCAATTAATACAACAACGAGTTTAGGAATAATCCCCTGTTCCTTTAACAGTGTCACTTCTTCTTTCATCTCTTCGCGTAAAGAGAGCGCTAATTGATCTCCATAAATAACTTCTGCTGCCAAACCGTCATCCCCTTTATCTATTTATATAGTTTAGAAAGCACACCATTGACAAACTTGCCCGATTTCTCATCCCCATAGATTTTAGCAAGTTCAACCGCTTCGTTAATGGCCACACCAATCGGTGTTTGAAGCGCTGAATCAATTTCATAAGTCGCCAGTCTCAACAACGTTTTTTCAACCGCTGCTAAACGTTTAAACGACCACTTTTCTAAATTCTCATCAATTTTATTGTCAATGGTCTCTTTATTTTCAACAACACCATGAATCAGTGTTGATAAAAAATCATCTACTTCTTCGTCTTCCATACTTAACATAATTGCTTCTTCAACATCAAAGTCTTCGTTGTCTATTGAAAACAACACTTGGAATGCCTTTTCTCTTGCTAATCGTCGTTTCATTTATTATTCTCCTCGTTCCAATACAAATTCTACTCTACTAAGTGTTTATCTTATCACAGTTTAGCTATGTTGATAAAGAGAATTCATAATAAAACCGTAATTATTCACAACCACACATACTTAAAAAAAGAGCATGCAAAAGCTACATGCTCTTTTTTACTATTCTTTTGACTGTTCGTCTTCTTTATCCATCTGAACACCGACAACATGGACGTTGATTTCTTGAATCTCTAACGCTGTCATATTTTTAAGCGTCTCACGAATATTCGCTTGTACTTTTTGAGCGACGACAGGTATCGTCACACCGAAATCAAATACAACAAAGACATCAATCATGACGCCTTCTTCAGTGAGTTCTACCTTTATTCCTTTACTATGTGATTTAAGACCGAATTTCTCAGCAACACCCACAGCAAAGTTTCCACGTGTTGAATAAACACCTTTAATTTCACTTGTAGCAATACCAGCGATGACTTCGATGACATCAGGCGCGATTTCAACTTTACCTAATTTTAGATCTTCGCTTACTCTTAATGTTTGTTCACTCATTTGGATCGACCCCTTTAATGTTTATCGAGTTGTTCTTTAGCTCAGTCGTTGCTACTCTTCCATAATTGGATAGTTCTCTAAAAATTTCGTGTTAAAGTCTCCTGAAAGAAACACGGGGTGCGTCATCATACGTTGATGGAAAGGTAGGGTTGTTTTTATACCTTCGATAAAGTATTCATCAAGTGCACGCTTCATTCGATCAATCGCTTCAGTCCGTGTTTTACCATGAACAATTAATTTTGCTACCATTGAATCATAGTACGGTGGGATTTTATAGCCCGGATAAACAAATGAATCCACTCTCACGCCAAATCCACCAGGTGCTAAGTATGACTGAATTTGTCCCGGCGTCGGCATAAAGGATCGGTTCGGGTCTTCTGCATTAATCCGACATTCAATCGCCCAGCCGTTAAACACCACATCTTCTTGACTCAGTGATAACTGTTCACCACTCGCGACACGAATTTGTTCTTTTATGAGATCAACATCTGTCACCATTTCAGTCACCGGGTGCTCCACTTGGATACGGGTATTCATCTCCATAAAATAAAAGTTTTGTTTCGCTTTATCAAAAATAAACTCTACCGTGCCGGCTCCAGTGTAATCGACGGCTTTAGCTGCGTTAACGGCTGCTTGTCCCATTTGTTCTCGAATCGTTTCGTTAATGGCAGGAGAAGGTGTCTCTTCGATTAGTTTTTGCATACGACGTTGAATAGAACAATCTCTCTCCCCTAAGTGTATCACATTACCAAAGTTATCGGCTAGTACTTGTATCTCGACATGCGAAAAATCTTCAATAAATTTTTCAATATAGACGCCAGGATTTCCAAATGCTTTCTCGGCCTCTTGTTCGGTCACGCGAATAGCTTTTAAAAGGGCCTCAGGTTCTCTTACGATTCGTATCCCTTTTCCACCACCACCCGCTGTTGCTTTAATAATGACAGGAAAACCGATAGATTCCGCTACTGTCACCGCTTCTTCTTCTGATCGAATAATACCTTCAGAGCCTGGCACTACCGGCACACCTGCCAGTTTCATCGTTTCACGCGCCACATCTTTTGTCCCCATTTGTTGAATAGCATAGACACTTGGTCCAACAAAGGTAATGTTACATTTCTCGCAAATCTCAGCGAAATCAGCGTTTTCAGCTAAAAAACCATAACCGGGATGAATCGCATCCACTTCAGTTAAATTAGCGACACTCATAATGGCGGTGAAGTTTAAATAACTCTCAGAACTACTGGCTGGGCCAATACAATAGGCTTCATCCGCTAATTGGACATGGAGTGATTCACGGTCGGCTTCTGAAAAAACAGCGACCGTCTCAATCCCCATTTCTTTACATGCTCGAATAATTCTTACCGCAATCTCTCCGCGGTTAGCTATTAATAATTTTTTAATCATGTGTCATCACCCCCTATTTTGTCTTAATACCAAATAGAGGTTGATTGTATTCAACAAGCTCTCCATTTTTCGCCAGAATTTCAACCAGTTCACCGTCAACCTCTGCTTCGATTTCATTAAATAGTTTCATCGCTTCAATGATACAGACAGTGGTATGATCTTTCACGGTATCACCCACAGCAACAAAAGGGTCACTATCAGGCGATGACGTTAAGTAAAACGTTCCGACCATTGGTGATTTAATCGTATAATCATAAGTTTTCGTCTCTGCTTCAGCTGGTGCTTGTTCAGCTGATGGTTTTTCAGCGGGCATGGCTTTAGCTTCTTCTCTCACCGTTGTGACTAACGGCTGGTGTGAAACTGATTGATCAGCCACTGACGTGTGAATCTCTTTCTTAAGTTTTAATTTCTGATTATCTTGCTCCAATGCTAATTCTGTTAATGTTGATTGGTCTAGAGCTTCAATCAATTCCTTTAATTCTGCTATAGTAAACATGGTTATGACACTCCTCAATTTAAATGTGTTAGTAAATGAACACTCATTTTTAATAACAGGTACTAATCCTTACTCTTAATATTTTAGTCGATGTTCATAAAAAGTTCAAGAAACGATTGAAATTTTCATGAGGACTCGACGGGATAATGCTTCACTTCCACCCGGACAGGCCCTAATTCATCATATAGGTCTCGCATCACGTTATTTGCGTCCGCCTTTGTCAGTGACGCTGATTTAATTGAAACAACGACCGCTTCGTCTAATGTACGCACGAGCACATCTTCGAAACTATAGCGACTCTTTAAAGTTTCTTCTAAAATGATTTCTCCTGTTTCTAATTGATTAATCCGGTCAATCTCTTCAAAAGCTTGCCATTTTTCTTCAGATGACACATTTTCTCCCGCAATGACGGTTTCTAGTTGTTCTAATCGCTCACCACGTTTCGCACTCATCTCGAGTCGAACAAAGGAGAATAAATCGTCTTCCATCGCGCTCGGCGTTAACTCACCACTTGACTCTTGGTCTACTTCTCCTGTACTAGCATCTGGCGTCTGAGTCGTTGGTACCTCGCTTTGATGAGGACTTAAAGTTAAGAAAGAGGCGTCACCTGATTGATTTAAATAGTATACACTTAAAACAACCATTAAGCTAAAAAGCGTCAATAACCATACTGTTTGTTTTTTCATTTTTTATCCTCCCTTAAATTGAACCGCTACCCGGTGGGGACTTATCGCTAAATATTTTGATACAAGTTCCACACACTGTTTTTTTACCTGGATCCCAGCGACGCCATCAACAACAATTAACACACCTTGAACAGCCGGTTTATTCGTCTGATACGCGACAGGTGTTCGGTCACGATCAGTCTCTTCCATAACAATGGTGGCTGATGTTTTGTGTGATACCTGTTCATCTATTGTTTCCCCAGAAGCTTGACTTTGCTCATTATAATCTATCTGTTCATCTGTCAAATAGGCGGTCTCAGCTGTCGATTTAAAATTTATCAATACGTGACTGACGGTAAGGCCATCTGTTGATTCTAACGCTAGCTTTACTTTTTCCTCATAATAAGTTTCTAACTCAGAAAAAGGTTGATGAGACACCCCTTCCATTTGTCCCGTTTCACTTTCCTCTCCCTCATCCATCCTATCTCCCCGATATAGAAAAATTAGCCCGAACAACACACATAAACAACAAACAATCATTTTCATCCGGTCATCGGGCGATTGTGAGAATAGTCGTTGGATGAATTTTTTCAGCGCTGATTGATGCATCTAACCACCTACTTAAATATAAAGTTTAGCGCCTCTTTGTCTATAGCAAAACCGTCGATTAAACCTCGTTCTATCATCGTCATGACTGCTTGTTCATTTCCTGTTTCTACCTTTAAAACAATATCTAGGTCAAGTGCCTCGAGATTCTTTGGGTTATGCACGGCCACTGTAACAAAATCAACACCTTCCATTTGTGCACACATGTCATGGATCGCTTGACTGACGGTTTGTTCCGTATCAGCCACTAAGATACTTTCGCCTAGTTCGAGATATTTATTTTCCCACTCGTTCACCTCCATCTCTTCGTAAATAAAACGATCCCGTTGCCAAACAGAACCATCACTTATCATATACACAACGGATAATAAAAAGATAAGATAGATCACCCGTTCAATGAGTTGTTTATTTTTCTTATCAGCAACGAGTAAGCGAAACAAGGATAAAACAAAAGCGATAAGTAAAATGTCTCTTAATAGTTGTCCAAACACATCTCAACCTCTCTTAAATACCTCATTATTGTTGGAAAAATTGCGCAAAGATAATCACAACAAGAATATTTCCAATAAATAAAAAACCGAACACAACTAGGGCGCGTATCGATATAAGAATCGTACGATTTAACACAGTCACATGTGCGACCAACGTTGATTGACTTAACGTTTGTATCATTGCTTCAAACACCGTTAAAACGATATAGACAGCGGTCATCTTGATGAGAGGGGTCATCACGACGAGTGCGAGCGCAATCACGCCATAAACCCCCAGTGCATCGCGAAGAACACCGAGCGTTAAAAAGCTCATTTCTGCCGTTTCTTGAAACCAATGACCGGTTAACGTATATAATTGGCTAAATAAATGTTTTTCTTGCATCAGTGATAGACGGGTTTGAAAAAAACGAAAGCTACTGCTGAGCATTAAAAATGAAAAATAAATTTTGAGTAATAAAGACAGACCAAAATGGAGCCAATCTCCCATCTTTTTGGCTAATGGCTGGAGTGGCAAGAGTTCAAATAATTCACCGAGTAATGCCATGAGACATTGAAAGTGGATCAATGGCATAATGATTTGCTTAAATATTTGAAACGATAGTGGTAATAATAATAATTGAAGTGGCTTTAATGATTGCATCATGGATAAAGGTTGGAGAATCAGCGATAACCCACTAACGGAAGATAATAGTACGATAATAAATCCATACATCGTTTCAACGGTTGTTGATAACACATTTTCAATCAGATGAAAGATCGTTAAACATTCTTTAATCAACAATAATTTGAGGGTAAAAGATATGACGGACTGAGCCATCGTAGATAGATGACTATAAAAAAAATCACTGACGAACATACTTAGAATAAGGTAAATCATGATACGATAAAGAATAGTCACCGTATTTTTAACTTCACTAAAAAACAGTGGCACTAACGACATAACATAGTCTTTTAGTGAAAAGGTGGACGTTCCGGTTAAATACGCATGCAAATGAAATGACGCGTCATTTTTTAGTGCCAGATCATCATCCAATTCGTTAATTAATGTATCATAAGACGTTGGATTGGTTTGATTTTCTGTTGCGATGACCGAAGAGGGAAATAGCCCAACCAAAGCTATCAACCCACATATCAAACCAGTCACAAAGACGCGATAGTTTGTAGCGAGCATTATTTTCACCCTTAGTCTAGCAGCGTTAAAATAAAGGTAAACATATCTTCGATTACAGGAATAGCCATAATGAGTAGCATGATTTTACCGATGGTATCGACAAGCATGCCTAAAGCTTCTGCCCCAGCATCTTTTAACAACAAATGAAAAAAATCAATAAGGTAACTCACCCCAATCATTTTAAAAATAATCCCGACATAATGTGACTGTATACTTGTCATAGAGATGAACGTTTCAAATAGCCCGAACAGTTCGGCGAGTGGGTCAATGATGTAGAGATAAATAAAAATCACAGCCATGATGCCTAATAAAAAACTAAACAACGGGGCTTGTTCTTTTAACAAAGTACGAAACATGTGGATGATGATAATAAATAATATCAGACGAAGCCAATCCATCATCTCTAAAATAGAAACACTTGTTGAATGCGATTAAAAAGTTGTAACAATTGATTGATGACCATCATGAGAACAATGATAAACCCTACTAAGGTAATAAATTGTGCATACTCTTCTTTCCCGAGTTGTTTCAAAATAGTATGAATCATCGCAACTATAATACCAATCCCCGCTATTTGAAAAATAATCGTTGTGTCTCCCATTACTGGCCTCCCCTCCTATCTCAACATACGCAGTTAAGCGAAAAACATGCCTTACAATAATAAAATTATAATAAGCCCTCCCATCAACATTGAAGAAATGATATACAGATGAACATCTTGATCGATTCTTCCTTTCAATGCTTCAAGCTCAATCTCGACATACTGAACTAAAAAATCAAGATGGCGCAATTGTTCTGTCATACTCGTAGAACCGACGATATCACCGAACTCTTCCAGCATAAAGACATCTGTTTTTGATAACGCTAAACGGGCATGATACATGTCTAACGCCACTTTAAAGCGCGATTGAAATGAACCGCTCCCCTGACTCACTTCGATTAAAAAGGCATAAAACAGACCGGATTTTCCTTTAACATATTGACTGATATGCTGGTCAATATAATAGTGGTGATAATCTATTTCACGCCTTAATGATTGAAAAAATAAGTGACAAGCTTTTAAAGACGTTTGACGACGTTTGAGTTTCTCAGCTTTGACAAAACCGAGAGCACTGATACAAAAAAACACCATAATTAAGAGCCAGCTAGGCATTAGATGATCGCTCGCTTCACTATGGATTTTATACTCACTATACCTCTACGCGCAGGATCTAGCGTCACACAATAATCAAATAAGTGATGCTTGATTATTTGGTGAAAAAATAAGCGTGAACAAACATCGTCATAACTAGTGCCGTGAACTGTACAGATAAGTGAAACCCCTGCTTTCATACCATCTAATAAAGCTTCGACATCTTGGTGGGTCGCAATTTCATCGATAACGATTAACTCAGGAGACATGGCTCGAATAATAAGTGGTAACGCTAAATGTTTAGGGCAGCCACTGAATGCGTCAACACGTAGAGTAGTCGATGGTCGATAGGACATCGCAGGAAGGATTTCTTTTCGTTCATCAATCACGCCAATCTTTTTTGAGTAAGGAAGATGATCATCATTTATCGACTGAATAAGAAAACGCAACAGACTCGTTTTTCCGCTATTAGGTGGACCTATAATCAAGGTATTAACGTAGCGATTCTCTTGAAAAAGTTGCCGATGCGATAAGCGAAACGGGACGTGTTTATTGTGTTGAATACGAATATTTAACGAGGTGATTGTCTCAATATGATCAATCCCATCACCATTCATAACGACTTCACCACAGAGGCCTACTCTATGCCCACCTGATAAAGTAATAAAGCCCTCTCGCAACTCACGAGTAAAACGGTATCGAGAAGATTGAAATAACTGATCGAGAATTATCCGAAAACGCTCTTCGTTCATCACGTAATCGAGTGGATAAAATCCTAGGCGATCAATACATTCCACTGGTTCGAATACACGCACACGTATTTCTTCAATCGGTCCTCTAGTTTTTTCACCATCCATCAGCATTGTCTTTACCTCGTGTGTGAATAACGATAAAACCTCGATTGGCACCATGTTTTACCTCCTTACAAGCACGTTAATTATATGTATGTCGATGTTGTTTACAATATGAGTGGACGAAGGTAAAGGACATACAAAAAAACAGCCATCGTCTGTCTAAAGACATTCAATGACTGTTTAGCTTCATGCTTTATTACTTACGCGCGTGAAACATACTTACCGTCTGATGTATTCACTATCAAACGATCGCCTTGATTAACAAAGAAAGGCACTTGTACCGTTAAACCTGTTTCCATTACCGCTGGTTTTGAGCCACCGCTTGCGGTGTCGCCTTTAATTCCTGGTTCTGTTTCTGCCACCTCAAGCTCAACGCTGTTTGGGAGCGTGACACCTAAAATCTCACCACCGTAAGAAATCACGTTGACTTCCATATTTTCTTTTAAGAATTTAAGTTCATATTCTATTTGTTTTTGATTAAGTTCTAATTGTTCATACGATTCCATATCCATAAATGTATGCATTTCACCTGAGGCATATAAATATTGCATTTTACGGTTATCAATGTGGGCTTTTTCGACTTTTTCACCCGCACGGAACGTTTTTTCTTGAATATTCCCACTGCGTAGACTACGCAATTTAGAGCGTACAAATGCCGCCCCTTTACCTGGTTTGACATGTTGGAATTCAATTACTTGCCAAATGTCATTGTCTACCTCAATGGTTAAACCTGTTTTAAAATCATTTACTGATATCATTAAAATCCTCCTAAGCGTATCGATTACTTCTAACTATACTATAATAAGCTGTTTTGGTGCTTTATTCAAGCTTCTATTGCCGTCTTTCGTAATAACGATATCATCTTCAATGCGGCCCCCCCCTACATCAGGGACGTAAATGCCTGGTTCAACTGTCACAACCATATTTTCTTTAAGCATAACCTCACCCATTGGCGATAACCGGGGACCTTCATGTACTTCCATACCTAAACCATGACCGGTACCGTGACCGAAGTAATCACCGTATCCTTCTGCTTTAATATAATCTCGCGTGAGCGCATCTGCCTCTTTACCCGTCATACCTGCTTTAGTCCCTTGAATGCCGCGCATATGCGCTTCCAGTACCGTATCGTAAATCTTTCTTAATTCATCACTGATCTCTCCAACGGCAAAAGTACGCGTCATGTCAGAACAATATCCTTTATAAAGGGCGCCAAAATCTAACGTCACCAATTCACCTGAAGCTATTTTTTTATCCGTGGCTACCCCGTGTGGTAACGCTGAACGAACACCTGAGGCGACAATAATATCAAAACTAGATGAGGTCGCCCCTTGTTGACGCATGAAGAATTCTAATTCATTTGACACCTCAATTTCTGTCATCCCTGGTTTAACAAAAGATAAGATATGGTCATATGCTTTATCTGAAATGGCTGCTGCTTCTTCCATCACTTGTAACTCAGCCTCTGTCTTAATCATACGAATGTTAGCGATAATTCCTGATGTCGCAGTGAGTTCCGCATTAATTTCCTTGGCATAGGCTTTGTATGTTTGATAAGTCAAATCATCTTCTTCAAATCCTACGGTTGATAAGTCTAGTTCATCGATTACTTCCGCTAACTTTTTAATAATCGATTGTTTGTGTTCAATAATTGTGTATCCAACAGCTTGTTTTGCTGCTTGTTCCATATATCTAAAGTCCGTTAAAAAAATCTGTTCGTCTTGCGTAATTAACACAATGCCTGCCGTTCCTGTAAACCCACTTATGTACCGACGGTTATATGGATTTGTGATAATCAATCCATCTAAATTCTGTTCTTTTAATTCATTGCGTAGTTTAGTCATTTTTTGCATGTTTGTCACTTCCCTTTCTGTTGATTTCCTTATATAGTGTACCATAACCGATTATTTTTTTATAGCATCGCCCATTTCTGTTCAGTAAATCAAAATATTTTAGGAATATAACATTTATAGGATTAAAAAACTAACTTATTGGGAAAATGAAACTATAAGAACTTCAAAGAAGGAGTGAATGACATGAGGCGACGATTACCGATTTGGACGTATATTCTTTTTGCTTTTGCCGCCCTAGGTTTAGTTACGACGTTATTGTTTGATATGACGAGCCTCATTAGAAATATTCTGAGCTCTATTCTAATGATTGCGGTTATTTATGGTTTGGTATACTTTTTTGTACTCAGACATCGCCAACCGAATGATATAAAAAAATATCGCAAAGCCGTCAAACAATCAAAAAAGAAGTATCCACACAATCAACCAACACATTATCAGCGAGCTCAAAAGCAACAAAGGAAACAAAAACAGCGTGTAACAACCAAATCAAAAACGAGCAAACATAAGCGTGCGTCTCATTTACGAGTCATTGACGGTAAAAAAGATACGCATAAAAAAATGACTTTATAACCGATTGATGCTATAACAAAAACGATCCAAATAATTGGCTTGTCTTCCTTCCAATTATTTAGATCGTTTTTTAATTTACTTCATCTGATTGTTTGTCTCTTAGTTCTTTCAGGGCTTCTTCTCTTTTTTTATCCCCTTCAAAATATTGTACGAGATCTCCGATACGGTCGATAGAGTTCCAGCTAAGATGATGTTCAATCCCCTCAACATCATCATAGATATTCTCTTTATCGACACCAATGATGCCTAAAAACTGTTCCAACAGTTCATGACGGTAGACTAAGCGTTTACCTACCTTCTTTCCTTTTGCTGTTAGAATCAAGCCACGATATTTCTCATAGTTTAAATACCCATCTTTATCTAGCTTTTTTACCATTTTAGTCACAGAGGAAGGATGAACAGATAAAGCTTCCGCGATGTCAGATACTCGCGCATAGCCTTTAGATTCAATTAATAAATATATTTGTTCAATATAGTCTTCCATACTTGGTGTTGGCATTATCATCCCTCACTTTCTCAACAATGCTATAACGTTGACAGTACTTTTAAGCTTACCACTTTATTTTAGCATAAGTAAAGCATTGTTTGTAAAACAATCATGAGAAAGCGTCTAAATCCACATCAAATGAAATATTTCCAAACAGAAGCGTCACACGCTTGTTCTCTTTCCATGCAAAAGAAAACGGTTCACTTTTTATCTAAAAAGGCGTATAATAGACGCAGACTGAAAAAAAGGGGATTTTAATTATGAACTTAACACTTGCGATTGCTTGGGACTGGATAGTACTTCTCACCCTTGCTGTAGCTTATATTGCTTACACGTTGTATCGCTATTTCAAAACCAAAAAAATTCTTACGACATTATCTGAGGAAGCGTTTAGAGAAGGTTACAGAAAAGCACAATTAATTGATGTGCGTGAACAAAAAGAGTTTGATGGCGGTCATATTTGGGGCGCAAGAAACGTCCCTGTTACTCAGTTAAAACAACGCATGAAAGAATTACGTAAAGACATGCCTATCTATCTTTACTGTCAATCAGGCTCACGCTCACAACGAGCGGCATGGTTACTTTATAAAAATGGCTACACACAGTTATATGATTTAAAAGGTGGCTATAAAGACTGGAAAGGCAAAATTAAAAAATCATCAAAATAATAAAACAAGCAGCTCATCATTTAAATGATGAGCTGCTTGTTTTATTAGTAGTTTTTTCTACAATTATTTTAGCGACACGTTCTGGTGAGCTGCCATGCGTATCAATGATACGTTGACTTACTTCCTCATAAAGCGGTTGTCTACGGTAAAATAACTTTTCTTTATCCGCTAAACCTTGTTGCCAAAGTGGGCGATCGTTGTCATGTTTTAAGCGTTCAACAATGTCTGACCACGACGCTTTTAAAAAGATGACCTGTTGTTTTTTTAGCCATTCACGGTTATCCGCACGTTCAATAATACCGCCACCTGTAGATATAATACCCTCTTGTCCTAGTGTTCGCATTAAGCAATCATGCTCTAATTGTCTAAAATAAGTCTCACCATATTCCTTAAACATCGTTTTAATCGACATATCCGCCTCTTGTTCAATCACTTGGTCTAAATCAATCAAAGGTAAATCTGTCAGCTCAGCTAAATATTGACCGACTGTTGATTTGCCACTTCCCATAAATCCTACTAAATAGATGGCTGTCATGTATTTTCACACCTTTCAAAAACAATAAGTTGTCTGAATTATTATACAAGTTTTACGAAAAAAATTCTACCTCACTGAAATTTATCATCAATTACAACCCTTTTTTTGAATTAACCTGTTAGTCACTGACTTGTTGTTTTACATCATTTCCATTACAATCAACATTATCTAAAGTCACTGGAGGTGAAAAGATGTATAGTTCCGATCGATTTTTAAATGCATTGATTATGTTCGCTGTGAAAGAAAACGTGTCAGATATCCACTTTGTACCTAGAGAACATGACACTGCCGTCTATTTACGCGTCCATGGCGAGAGACACTTGTACAAATCAATATCAAAGGACCATTACTTACAGCTGTTGAATTATTTAAAGTTTCAAGCTCAAATGGATATTGGCGAAAAAAGGTTGCCCCAAGATGGCGTTGTTACTATGCTTGTCAATACAGTGAAAATCGATTTACGTTTATCAACATTACCCGCTAAACGAGAAGAATCTCTTGCGATTCGTCTCCTTCCTCATAATGAAATAAAACCACTAAAGCAACTGCTACTATTTAATAACCAAGTCAATAAATTAACTTCCCTAATTAAAAAAACATCCGGTATCATTTTACTTACTGGACCGACTGGCTCAGGAAAAACGACGTTACTGTATAGCCTGATTGACACACTTCTTAAAGAACAATCGTTCCAAACCATCACATTAGAAGACCCGATTGAAAAAGATTTAAATCATTTTGTTCAAGTCCAAATTAATGAAAAAAGTGGCATGACCTATCATACAGGATTAAAAGCCGCACTGCGACATGACCCTGACATTTTAATGGTCGGAGAGATTAGGGATGCGAAAACAGCCGATTTCGTATTTCATGCTGCTTACACTGGTCATCTAGTTTTTTCTACCCTGCATGCCAAAGATGCCAAAGGAACGATTCACAGATTAATAGAGATGGGTATTAAACCGATTGATTTAACACAAAACTTATTGGCGATTTGCGCCACTCAACTGTTAAACCTTCATCATCCCGTCCATGATCGTGCAGCTATCATTGAATTTTTAACTGGCGATAATCTCACAACCTATTGCCATGACTTCACACTCGATACATTTAGAGAACCAACTTTTACCGACTTAAAAAGGAAGGCATATGCTTATGGCTTTATTTCAGAGACGTAAATCTATTCTCTCATTATCCTTAATGCAACAATTATCTTTTATGAAGCGCTTGGCCACATTACTTGAAGCCAATTACTCGATGAAAGAAGCCTTACACGTGTTGAAATTCAATAAAACTTTCCATCATGTCGCAGAAACCATCTTAGCAAGATCAGTAATGGGGACACACTTGATCATATTTTGAGACAGATTCAGTTTCACCCACAGTTTATTACACATGTACATTACGGACTGTTGCGAGGCCACCTTTCTGACGGGATCATACAGGCCATCACTTTTATTGACAAACAACACAGACTGAAACAACACTTTCTTAAAACCATTCGATACCCACTTGTGCTTATTTTCGGCTTCCTTATCATGCTGTACTTTATTCAAATGTATATTTATCCAAATTTTCTTCAGTTATTTCAAACCGCACACCAAACGCCTGATCTGATTGAAACGGCCATCTTTAGTGTCTCTTTACTATTTCACATCGTTCAGATTGTTATCGTCTTGCTCATTCTTTTCATAATCTTGACTTTCCTCATCTACAAAAAAGTCACCCCCGATCAGTTAATGACCATACTATTACGCCTGCCTATTGCTTTTCGTCTTACTCGCCTCCACACGAGTTTTTTCTTTGCCCATCATTTAAAGAATTTACTCGATGCCCAGTATTCAATGAAGGAAGCGTTCACGCTGATTCATAATCAAGAGCGGTCTTCCATTCTTAATCAAACGATGATCGAATTATTAGCCAACCTAAATGACGGCGAAACCTTATATCAATGTCTAGCCATTCAACCATTCTTTAGCGAAAGACTTAGCTATATCTTTCAAAACTATGAAGCTCAAACTTTGATCCGTTCATCACTAGATATTTATATGACGGAGACGATAGAAGATGTCACTAACACTATTGAAAAATCCATCCATTTGATTCAACCCATTATTTTTACCATTATTGCCTTAAGTATCGTACTCATTTACTTGTCGCTACTGATGCCAATGGTTGAGATGATGAATACTCTTTAGGAGGAAAATAACATGCTGAAAAACTTAAACAAACATTTAAGAAACAACAACGGATTCACCCTCATTGAAATGTTGATCGTTATGAGTATCATTGCTGTACTACTCATCCTAATTACACCAAAACTAGCTGACCATCAAGAGAGTATTACCCGAAAGTCTGATGACGCTATAGTCGGATTTGTGAACACACAAATTCAAGCCTTTTATTTAGATGAAGGACAGTTTCCGTCAACTTTAGATGATTTAGTTTCACATGACTATATTGATGCCGAATTGATTGGCAGTGCGTCGAAGCCTATTGACTTTACTGATACTTCGAATAAAAAAGTGGCTCTTGTAAGTGAATAAAACGCAAGGTGGCTTTACACTTATTGAGGTCCTTATTGTCCTTAGTGTAATACAACTTTTACTCTCTTTTGGTTTTAAACCTATCGAAAAATCACAAGACAAACAGGCATTCAACCGTTGGTACACACAATTTGAGGTGGATCTCTTGTATCTCCAAAAACGAAGCAGTCTTTCGGATAATCGCCCTTACCTTCAATTTGATTCATCTAATCATCGGTATTCACTCATCATTGATTCAAAGCAACCGCCGCTATTTACTAAAACCTATGATGATGATTGGCGTATCATTTTCGCATCAACCAAAAATAAGTTAGCCTTCAATAAAAACGGTCAATTTCTTGAGCCTGGAACAATAAGGGTAGAAACCAATTATTATGTTTATACGATTGTATTTCCTTTCGGTAAAGGAAGATGTTATGTCACTTCTAAAGAACACTAAAGGTTTTCTGTTGTTAGAAGCTTTGTTTGTCTTAACTCTGTTGACGATGATCATCTTTATCCACCTGCCACTTCAACAGAAAATTGCCTATCAACAATCAATAGAAAGAGAACGCCTGTCGCTCTATCATCAGTTTTATGACTATATATTAGTTGAAGAATATGATGAGGTTGTTACACTGGCTTCCTATGTGATCGTGATCGAACGCGAATCTATTGACAACTATGTAAAAGTTACTGGTCACTACTTAAACCGAAGTAATAAAAAGGAAGTGATGACTATCTATTATGTACCGAAACAACAAAGGGTTTACGATGATTGAATTATTATTAACCATTCAACTAACGATGCTTTTTATGATGTTACTTATGATGATTATTCCTTACATGAAACCTCCCTCTAGCTATCAAACGTTTCAAGTATATCAATTCATGGGCACGCTTGAAAAAGAAATACAAACGAGTAGCGACACTTATATTATAAATAATACCTTATACTTGACGACACTTAATGGTGACCTCGTATCTATTACACATTATCAAAACTTCATTAGGCGGCAAGTGAATGGACAAGGACACGAAATACTGTTGCGAGACGTCAAAGATTTTACTGTAACTGAAGATGAGGAGATAGATATTATCATTAAAACCACTGAGGAGGCATTATTCTATGACACTATCGTGCCCTTCACTTCGAGATGATCAAGGTTCAGTGACTATTCTAGCTTTGTTTGTAGTGATTGGGTTGTTATTATCATTAACGTCGTTAACAACCGTTTATTTAACTGAAAAACAATTCACTGAACTTGAACGTGTCCAGTTAAACCATCACAGTCTTCATCAAATGACCTATCAACTTGTTTTAAATCAAGTCAATCAAACAGAGGTACCCCCCGCCAAATTTGCCAGTTCACCTTTCCTACAGGAACAACGCGTTATTCTTTATCTAAAATCAATAATCAAGCTCTACTATACATTGACAGCCAAACGACAGATACGTTCAGTATGCGTTACTATTATGCGCTACCAGAGGCAATGATCTGGTTAACTGATTGATCATGTCATCCCGTATACATGAAGGCAAGAGATCGTGATCATTACTATTCGATCCATCGATAAAAGCACGCCATACAGGTAACTGTATGGCGTGCTTTTCATTATACAAATGGATTTAATTTCTTTTCATCACCAATGGTGGTTGCAGGTCCATGACCTGGATATACCACATAATCGTCTGGCAAATGAAAAAGTTGTTCTTTAATCGTGTGAATAAGCGTATCATAATCCCCTAGCGGTAAGTCCGTGCGACCAATCCCCCGATGAAAGAGACTATCACCGGAGATAATTAAACGCTCTTCGTTAAAAACAAATGCCACACCCCCTGGAGAATGACCAGGTGTTTCAATAATAGTAAAATGCATATCACCGATCGACATCGGCCCCGCATTTAAGGTGTGATCTGTCGGTTGACAGATCACTTCTTTTACTGGGAAATACTTCGAACCATTTAATGCCGGATTCTCTAACCATTCATGTTCATTGGCATGTAAGTAGACAGGCACGCCATACTCATCTCGCAAAGCGTCAAGTGCGCCAATATGGTCAAAATGTGCATGAGTTAAAAGAATAGCTTTTGGTTTAATATTTATTGACTCAATCTCTTTTATTAATCGATTCGGTTCACCAGCTGGATCAATAATTACTAGATCTTCATCATTCATTAGTAAATAACCGTTGGTTCCTAATTGACCTAACGTATATTTCTTGACCTCCATCATTTCACCTCTACTTCTGTTGTTTTATCAAGAATAGCACAAGAAAACCATCTGAGACAACTCGTCTATCAGATGGTTTTCGATAGGTTATTTATTTAAATCGTGGAAACGCAATAAATCACCATAAATTAATTGATCTGAATACGTTAATTCATGTTGTGCACGTTCTTTTAGTTCAAGCAGGTCATCGGTCGTTTCCATTATCTCACCTGTCGAACGATCATAGAACGTATCTTTCGTGTAGATGACATCATCTGCTATAAAGCTACCATCACGTAAGGCAATAAAATCTTTTCTGTTTTCTCCAAAAAGATTCGTACCAAAACTAATGTCATTGCTTCCTTCGATCCCGAGTAGATGAAGGAGTGTTGGCTTAATATCTACCTGACCAGCAATGTCAGAAATGACCTTGCCTTCTTCACCAGGAATATGAATATAAAGCGGCACGCGCTGTAACTGAATATGATCAAATGGCGTAATCTCATCTTTTCCTAGATAACTTGCTGTTGAGCGATCATGGAAATCACTAATACCATAATGGTCACCCATGAGTACAATAACTGAGTCCTCATATTCACCTGACGCCTTTAATTCTTCAAAGAATAATTCAAGCGATTCATCCAAATACCGCACGGTTTGGAAGTAATAATTTAATGTTTTAGAATTTGAGTCAAATGGTGCAAGTGTGGCATCTTCTTCGCCAAGCGTAAATGGGTGATGATTTGTTAAAGTAATCATCCGGGTATAATAAGGTTCTTCTAAACTTGTTAAATACTTCATGGATTGTTTAAAGAAGTCTTTATCTTTTAATCCCCAACCAACTTGGTTCGTATCTGTCACATCATACGCTGCAACATCATAGAAATGATCAACACCTAAATTTTCATACATGACATTTCTATTCCAGAAACTGCCGCTATTAGCATGAAAGACAGACGTGTTATAACCTGACTCTCCTAACATATCAGGAAGGGATTGATACGTATTTTCACTGTGCGTAAAATAAACCGCCCCACTTGGTAGTGGATAGAGTGATGTTTCCGCAATAAATTCTGAATCAGATGTTTTACCTTGCGCAGTTTGATGATAGAAGTTTTCAAAATAATAACTGTCATCAATCAAATCATTTAAAAATGGCGTAATTTCTTCGCCATGCAATTCATTATTAATAACAAATGTTTGCAATGACTCTAACCAAACAAAGATAACATTTTTATCTTTCGCGATCCCGTACATATCCGTTTCCGATGTGTCCGTCGTCTCTTCATCGATATAGGTAAGAATTTCTGATAATTCGTTACCATCTGCTAATACACGTTGAGCTTTAGACTTTGATTGTTGCACAATATCGTACAAGTGAAAGTTAAATAACCCAATATTTTTAACTAAGTACTCCCGGTCAAATCCACGCTGTAATAATTGTGGACGCTCAATCTCCGCTAGTACATAGTTTCCTAATAAAAATACGATTGATAAACTTAAAATTAATTTTTTTCGTTTCGGACGCATCTTTTCAATAACATGCACAGCACCTACTTTTGGTTTAGCGAGATAAAAAATAGCTGCAATATCGGTAAATAACAAGACGTCATACCACTCGATTAGGTTTAACACACTTGAACCTAAATCTTTTGCGTTACTCCCTTGGAATAAAATCGGAATCGTTAAGAAATCACCGAAGTTACGATAAAAAATAAGATTCAAATATAAAATGACGGACCCTAATACAGCCACCACTTTAATATACTTGACTTGGTTTTTTGACTTTAACCAAACGGATAAAGCAAAAACAAAGAAGGCTGTCACGAATGGATTGATGAAAAGAATCATCTCTTGCATGCTATTTTCTAAATTTATATTAAATAAGAAGCGATAAATCACGTACGTCTTTAAACCAAATAACAAGCTGGCAATCACGAACAATTGATTTATTTGTTGTTTTTTAAACATAGTTACCTTGTCCTCCTTAACGTCTAACTACCCGATATTTTTCTCTACTAAACGATTATGACAGACTTGTAAACAAACCGTAAAATCGTTCTCTACTTCGTTAGACGTTGTCCTACCTAAAAAGGTTACATTATGATTGATGTTGTTTAACGAGGTAAGCACCGCCAATAATGCCAGCGTCATTACCTAATTTAGCAATTTCGAACGTACTACCCTCTACAATGCGTGGCAGAGCATAACGCTTAAACGCCAATTCTAACGGTTGAAGTAATGCCTCTCCTGCTTTAGATACACCGCCACCAATGACAATTTTTGATGGATTGACAATCGTCGTAATATTAGAAATCGCTAATCCTAACGTATCCATTATTCGATGGACAACATCTTGTGCCACCTGATCATTTTCTTTGACCGCATCAAACACATCTTTGGCTGTTAGACGACCTTTTTTCTTATATAATGGCGTAAGGATTGTCTCGGGATGTTGTTCAACTTGCTCCTGGGCAATCCGGCCAATACCTGTTGCTGAAGCAATCGTTTCAAGACATCCGTTACGACCACAATTACATCTTACACCATGAACATCCATTGTCATATGACCAATTTCACCCGCCATGCCGTTTGATCCGCTAACAATCTTTCCGCTCACAATGATTCCACCACCAACACCAGTGCCAAGAGTGATCATAACTAAGTTCTCAGCTAATCCACCAGAACCTAACCAGTTCTCACCTAAAGCTGCAATGTTCGCATCATTTTCAATGTATACAGGCAACCCCGACAAATCATGTAATATGTCGCCTAACGGGAAGTCAACCCATCCTAAATTAACTGCTTGAGCAATATCTCCGGTATCTGCTACCACAAATCCAGGCGCTCCAACACCAATACCTAAACATTGATTTTTGTCTATATGATTAGTAGCTAAATGTTCCGTTAGCGATGTCCAAATATCGTGAGGAATACGATCAGATTGATCACCTGTTTGTGTGGTAATTTCCCACTTTTCAAGAATCTCTCCTGATTCTGAAATTATACCAAGTTTAATCGTCGTTCCACCAATATCTACACCTAACAAATATTTTGTCATTGTTTCCCGCTCCTTTTGGCCAATTCTAATTCTTTTTCATAACTGAGTACACCTAAACATTGATAATAGTCATCATCGGCGATAATCCCCTCGTGTTTAAGCGCCTTTAATTCAATGAGGCTTAATTCTATTTCTGCTTCACGATTACCTATGTATGTGACTATACCAAATCGACGTAAAAACTTTTGTACATCGTAATATGTTTTCAAAACGTCACCCCATCTATTATAACAAATTATTAAGTAAATAGAAAATTAAATTACATTAATTTCTTGCGATGATCAATGTTCCAACAGGTTGGTCATGCGATTCGATTGGAATATGATCAATAAGTTGAGTTTCATGAAGAATGGACAGCGTTTGTCCCGAGAATGTTTCTAAGAATCGATCGTAGTACCCGCCACCATGACCAATGCGATAATGATCCGTATCAAAAACGACGCCTGGGACAATTAATACATCTATGTGGTCTTTGCTAACTTTATGCATGACCGTGGGATCAGGCTCTAATAAATTAAAATGTCCGACCGATAACTGTTCAATAGATGATAATTGATAAAAGGCTAACGTCTTTGTATCGGTTAAACAGAGCGGGACACAGACTTGTTTTCCATCTGATAGCGCCTGTTTGATAATTAGTCTTGTTTCCCATTCATGCGCATGGCTAACGGTCAAGCCTATAGTCTTACTGTTTTTATATAGATCTGTTTCAATGAACTGATTATAAAGGGTCGTTTCTATTTGTTTTCTTCGGGTTTTCGAAAAAGCTAAGAGGCGTTGTATTGTCTGTTTACGCATGTGAGATTTTTCTTCCATCATTAGAGCCCCCATTTACTAATCGTGTATACTGTACATATTATACCTGCGGTAAGCTATCTTCTTTCATTATAGAAAAAACTCTTATCTAAAGTAAAAAGATAAGAGTTTTAGCAAACATTATTTTGTTTCACGGTGAAGCGTATGTTTTTTAAGACGTGGGCTATACTTCTTAAGCTCAATACGCTCAGGGTTTGTACGTTTATTTTTTGTCGTAATGTAGTTACGATCACCAGTTTCAGTACACGCTAGTGTGATGTTTACACGCATGATTATCCCTCCAAACTTTTCAACTATCATTTTCATAAAATATCATTTTCAGACCCATTCATTTTAACAAGATATAAAGAAATAATCAAGCACTTGTTTATTATTTCTTTTATTTTATCCGTTGTTTTTGCACATGTATCGCACCGTTTCGATTTACCTTTACGACATGAAGTAAATTATGCTATAAATAAGGGGAGTGAAAGGAGGCAATTTATTTGCTGGAATTAATCATCGGTTTAGTCATTATAAGTGTTGTTTTATTTGCACTCTCTTTCTTTATGAGCGATCGCTTTAAAAAAATAGAGGATCAGATTGAACAACTTTCCCTTAATCAGATGCAGGAAAGTTATCAAACAAATCAAAAGCTAAAAATTCTTGAAGAAGAGCTATTACCAACAACAGTCCATACAGATTTTAAACCTCAAAGTAAATCTACCGTGACACAACGCATCGAATCGTTGTATCGTAGCGGTCATTCGCTATCAGAGATAAGCCACCTAACAAACATTAGCGAATACGATATTGAGCAGGTTATTCAAACAATAAGATAAATGAGTTAGGAGATTAATATGAAACACACGCTTCGTGCTTTTAGTTTAGGAATGCTCGCAACAACGACAATTTTTAGTATATATATCTTCTTTTTTAACGAAACAGATACATCCACAGCACGTCCAAGTGATACTGACATGATTCAATCTTTAGAAGATAACGGCTTTCATATTTACACAGATGATGAGTTAACACGGTTTATTGACGAACAATTAGCTGAACAAACGGCGGATGAAAAAAATCAAAATAACACGTCAGACATAGACGAGAGCGAGCCATCATCAGTACCTGAAAATGAGCCTACACCAGAAGAACCGTCAAAGGATAATCAAGAATCTTCTGTTGATACGTCATCGTTTATCCTTACGATTGAACCAGGTATGACGGTTACCGAAGTCTCGAACTACTTAATCATTGCCAACCTAATCGAATCACGTGAACAATTCATCAATTATTTATCAGACAACGGTTATGCAACGAACATTCAAGTGGGCTCATTTGAACTCGATCGTGACATGACATTAGATGAAGTCGTTGATGTTATTGCAAATAAAGAGTAAAAGCTTAAGTGGAGAAATATTCTTCTTCACTTAAGCTTTTTTATTTATTTTATTCTTCTTCATCCAGAGAATCTTCATTTACTTCTTCATTATTTGATGGGTTAGTGTTTGATTGCTGTTCTTCGGCTTTTTCTTCTTTAATATCAAAATAAGCCTCGATTAAACGATTCCCAATATTATGGTGAATACCGTTTTGATCATTTCCTACACCTGTTTTAGGTATAATAATGGCGAAGGCAACTTCTGGTTCATCATATGGGGCATAACCTACTAAAGTGAGGTTGTTCGTCCGCTGTTCTTCCCCGTCAACGTAAAAATAATTTTGCGCTGTTCCAGTTTTGATCGCCACGTCATAAGGGTTATTCGCCCAGTGTCCTCGTCCAGTCCCTTGTGTAGCCGCTAGTCTAAACCCTTGTTGCACGCGGTCAATATAACGCTCATCCATATCAATACGGTTTAACACATTTGGCGTAGTACTCGTGACCACTGGTCCTAACGTGGTTTTGTCGCCATTTGCTGAGTGTTCTTCTTTAACAATGTATGGCGCTAAACGGTAACCATCATTAGCAATCGTTGACACATACTGTGCCATCTGTAAAGTCGTATACGTATCATACTGCCCAATCGCATAGTCAAGTAATAAACCACCATCAATGATATTAGAACCCACATAACCAGTCGCTTCAAACGGTAAATCAATTCCCGTCTTTGATCCTAAGCCAAATTGTTGGAAGTGATTCCGCATGGTTTGAAAACTTGATTGGTCAAATGACCGGAGTGGTTCATTATAATTGTATACCGCAGTCGCAATACGCATCGCAATTTCAAACATATAGACGTTTGACGATTGTTCTAGAGCTTTCAAGTCATTGATCAATCCAAAATTACGCCATGATTTTTTAATCGGGGTCCCCGCTATTTTAATTGGACGATCATTCAGTACTGTTCCAATATCAATGACACCCGTTTCATAACCTGTTAGCACTGTTGCCCCTTTCACTGATGAGCCTGGAATATGGGCATCATATACGACACGGTGAGGTTGATTTTCAAAAGTATTCTCATCACGATTGTAATGAGCTGCGGTCATACCTAGTACTGCCCCTGTCTGTGGGTCAAGAACGGCTACTAAGGCATCTTCCATGTGACGATTCCGATAAGGGTCTTGGGCAATATACTTTTCTAATTCGTCTTTTACAATCTCATCCAAAGCTTGTTGAAAATCCATATCGATGGTAAGAACTAAATCATTCCCAGCTTTTCCTGCTTGTACAGTGCTGGTACCGACAATTTCTCCATCGTTATTAATCGTATATTGAATGACTTCTTTTTGACCTCGCAACACATCCTCATATTGCTGTTCTAGGCCACTCTCTCCAACACGATCATTCCAACTATAACCTAAGTTTAAATAATAGTCTTGATTATCTCGCGGAATCCCTGATCAGCATCGGTAATATTACCGATAAATGTGCGGAAGGTATCGTCAAATGGATAGACTCTGTTCCAATCGATTTTCGCATCAATACCTGGAAGTAAATTGAGGTGTTCCGATACTTGAGCGTATTCCTCCTCCGTTACCTCTTCATTTTTAATCACGTGCGGTGACAATTCTATCGCTTGATCGAGTTCTTTTTTTATAGCCACGACATTTAGTTGATACGGATCGGACCAGTCAAGACTGTTGTAATCTTCAGGCGTAATAAGATCAAGCTGCCTTTGATACAAATCTCCTGCTTCTAATTCATTGTCCTCTTCCGTTAAGCGCTCTTCAATTTGTTCGCGATTTTTTTCATTAGACACATACCAAAACTCTTTTTTATCTCGTTCATTTACAATCTCATTTAATCCTTCTTCATCTTCTGCCATCATTACCATCGTTGCTAGTTTTTCAGCAATACTAATCTTTGCGAGATGTGAATCACCATTTTTAGGCGGTGTATACGTGATGGAACGCACCGGTTCATTATCGACAACTAATTCACCGTCAGCATCATACATTAAGCCTCGCGGCACCGCAATCGATGTTTTAGCATTTTCTGTTTCATTCAGCCGTTCGCGCGCTTCTTCTCCATTTAATATTTGTACAACACCTAACTGCAAAATAAGCAGTGAAAATAAGAGAAACACAAATAAAAACATTATATTTAAACGCATGGCTGTTTGTGCTCGTTTTTTCTTTTTCTTAGCCATCTTGATCACCTTTTTCTATACATACTTCCTACGTATTATAGCATTAATTAGACTAACAGACAAAAAAGAATCACACCCTAAGGCATGATTCTTTGTGTCATTCATTTATTATTTAGCTGCTTGATAATATTCCTCTACTTTATCCCAGTTAACCACGTTCCAGAAAGCATCAATATAATCTGGTCGACGGTTTGGTAATTGAGGTAATAAGCATGTTCCCATACGTCAATACCTAGAATAGGTGTTTTGCCATCACTAATAGGTGAATCTTGGTTTGGTGTGCTTAAAACTTCTAACTTACCATCAGAAACAACAAGCCATGCCCAACCTGAACCGAAACGAGTAGCCGCTGTATTCGCAAATGTTTCTTTAAAGCATCAAAGCTACCGAAGGTTCCATCAATCGCTTGTTTTAAGTCACCAACAGGTTCTTTTGCGCCGTCTTTACCAAGAACAGTCCAGAATAGACTGTGATTGGCATGACCGCCACCGTTATTTCTTACAGCCGTTCGAATATCCTCAGGTACTTTATTTAAGTCTGCTAAAATTTCTTCCACAGTTAAGTCATCAAACGCACTGTGACCTTCTAATGCTGCATTCAACTTCGTCACATAACCGTTGTGGTGTTTCGTGTGGTGAATGTTCATTGTTTCCTTGTCAATGTGTGGTTCGAGTGCATCGTACGCATAAGGTAGTTCTGGTAATTCAAATTTCGCCATAATAAATTTCCTCCTTAGATTTTAGTGATTCTAATGATTCACAAAATGTTCACTTTTACTATACTCATACTTTATCAAATTTGTATAAATGAAGCAAACATTTTGATTCTTACCTGTTCATCATACTATATTCACTTCACGGAAGATTGTTAAACATGTTTTGTGTGACTACTTATTTTTTCAATCGGATCCTCATTATCACCGTCTTGATCACCTATCTGATCAGACGAGCCAAACGCTTGTAATTGTTCAAGCGCACCAACATCATCAATCACAAGACCTTCTTTGGACTCATGGTACAACTTTCTGTCTAATCCATGCTCAGCATGATCAATACACGTTGAGGTTGTCGGAAGCGCTTCTAAACGATCCGGATTAATCTCTTTCCCGCAAACTTCACAGAGATGATAAACACCTTCATTCATCCGTTCAAGTGCATGTCTAATATCACCTAAATGTCGAATTTCTTGTTCAGTTAAAGTGCGCCTTAATGTTTCATCATATAAAGCAGAACCTTCATCTCCCGGATGATTATCATAGTGCGACAATTCCCCATCATCAAATACCTCTGCTTTATGCTTTTTAATTTGTTCGATTAATGTATCTTGTTCTTCTAATAACGTTTGTTTAATCGTTTGTAATTGTTCACTATTCAAAGAACTCTCTCCTCTCTATGCCATAACTATTTTCGCCTTCTCTTATATTTTCCACAAGTCATATGTTTTAAACATATTTGAAATTCTAATCATCTTACATTCTATATACATGCATAGAAAAACACCTAAGTACAGAGTACTTAGGTGTTTTAACGAGTGGCTCGGGACGGAGTCGAACCGCCGACACACGGAGCTTCAATCCGTTGCTCTACCAACTGAGCTACCGAGCCGTAAAAGGGATATAATGGCGGAGGAAGAGGGATTCGAACCCCCGCGAGCCGTGAAGCCCCTGTCGGTTTTCAAGACCGATCCCTTCAGCCGGACTTGGGTATTCCTCCGAAATATAATGTTAATTACTTAGCGTCTGATGGTGGACCCTGCAGGATTCGAACCTGCGACCGATCGGTTATGAGCCGATAGCTCTAACCAACTGAGCTAAGGGTCCTTTATGGGGCGACCGGTGGGGATCGAACCCACGAATGTCGGAACCACAATCCGATGTGTTAACCACTTCACCACGACCGCCATAACGCTATATAATTTTTAAATGGTAGCGGCGGAGGGAGTCGAACCCACGACCTCACGGGTATGAACCGTACGCTCTAGCCAGCTGAGCTACGCCGCCATAATGGCTCCACAGGTAAGATTCGAACTTACGACCGATCGGTTAACAGCCGATTGCTCTACCACTGAGCTACTGTGGAATAATGTTGTCGTTTGAGTTTTTGTAACTCAGCGACGTTTAATAATATATCATGTTTTAAAATAGTCGTCAATACATTTAGGAAAAAATATCTTAAATTTCTTTAGTTGACCAAAAATAGTAGGTGAGAACAGAGCTTGACCCCTCTCTGTTCTCACAACTATTTAAATCATCCCATCGTTTTTAATGCACGGTCTCAGGTATTTTTTCACCTAATACGTCTTCAGCGATATTTAATGCGTGATCACCAATACGCTCTAAGTTACTTAAAATATCTACATAAACAATTCCTGATGGTCCTGAACATGACCCTTCATTAAGACGAATGATATGTTTTTTACGGAATTTTTTCTCCAAGCGGTCAATTTGATTTTCTAATTTAACTACATCTAGTGCTTTTTCACGGTTCATATCAGATATCGCTTCAATCGCTTCTTTCACAATATTTTTAGTTTTATCAAACATTTCGTTCAAATCTCCGCGAGCATCATCCGTAATAACAATTTTATTTTTAATTTTATATTCAATTAACTCAATAATATTTTCAAAGTGGTCACCAATACGTTCAATATCTCGAACAGAATCAATGAGTGCCGTATGCTTCTCACTATCCGCATCAGAAAGCGGGGCAGAGGCTAAGTCAATCAAATAATCTGTTATTTGAGAATCTAGCTTATTTAAAGCATTCTCAATTTGCAAGGCGTTATCTGCATGTTTTTGTTCATGATTATTTAAGAAATTTGCGCTTTCCTCTAAGCCTTTATACGCATATTCACCCATCTTAATAATTTCTTCTTTCGCTTGCTCTAAAGCAACTGATGGCGCTTGATGAATAAAGATCGGATCTAAGTGTGTTGGTTTAAATTCAATCACTGAATCTTCACCAGGAATAATTTTTGTAACTAAGTTAGCTAGCACACCAATAAGCGGGAAGAAAACAAGAACAGCAGCGACATTAAAAATACCGTGCGCAAAAGCAATCGACATTCTGGCGTTTAAATCTAATGTTGTCGTCAAATATTCCACTATTGCTTGATAAGGTGATAAGACAAGCATCACAATAACAGCCCCTAACACATTAAAAATAACGTGTGTTAAGGCGGCACGACGCGCGGCAATCGATGCTCCAATCGACGCAATAACAGCAGTAATGGTTGTTCCGATGTTGTTACCAAATAATACTGGTAGAGCAGCATCTAGTTCAATCATCCCGTCTTGAACAAGATTCTGTAAAATACCAATCGTCGCACTTGAACTTTGAACGATAAACGTAAATACCGTCCCGATAACAACACCTAAGATTGGCACATCTGACATTTGAATCGTTAAGTCTTGGAACGCTTGTAAGTAGCGTAGCGGTTTAAGACCGTCACCCATCAATTCCAAACCATAGAACAGCGCACCGAAACCAAAGATCGCATGCCCATAATTTTGTAATTTATTATTTTTCGCAAAGAACATAAGAAGGGCACCTACTGAAATGATCGGTAACGCATAAGCGCCAATATCAATACCGATAATAAAGGAGGTCACTGTCGTACCAACATTCGCACCCATAATAACCCCAATGGACTGTCTGAATGTCATAAAGCCTGCATTAACTAAACCAATCGCAAGGACGGTCGTGCCTGAGCTTGATTGAATTAAAATCGTCACCACAATCCCCGCTAACACACCCATCAGTGGATTACTAGTAAATTTGTCTAAAATATCTTTTAGTCGGTCCCCAGCTGAATTCTGGAGCCCTTCTCCCATATACTTAATACCGAGAAGGAAAATACCTAACCCTCCAAAAAATTCAAATAACATTTGTTGCACATTAACTTCCACGGAATCCAATCCCTTCATTTCAAAAATTATATACGTGTTAAAACAATCCTTATCCATTATCACGATTTATAAATGAAATGTAAAGATAATTCGACGAAACTTTACATTAACTTTACAAACTTCTAACATACGCTTCATCTATAAAAAAACACGCCGAAATTAGGCGTGTTCGTGGATTTTTTCAACTAATATTCGCGTGCCATCTACGGAGATTATCTTTACTTGTTCACCTTTTGCGATATATTGACCGTTTGATATAGCGCTATACTCTTGATCATCTATAAGTATCCGACCAACAGGGCGTAAGTCCGTCGTAGTTTCAACTGTTTGATTAACGAATGATTGAAAGCTTGGATTAACAGAATTATATCCTGATACACTATCAAGGCGATCAGCTAAAATAACTTTAGACCAAAGGGCTCGGCGTGGTAATATTTTCAACCAGACAATGCTTAATCCCGCTCCGAAAATCAATCCAAGAAAGGCATATAAACCAGTGGATACATTAGGTGAGGCAAAAGCGAGTGAACCAATCATAAGTAGCACACCGATACTACCTAACAACCCATCGTTAATTAATTCACCATCAATAAAGATCAAAATAAGTCCTAAACCATAAACTAAACCAACAATTAACACCATGCTTGGATCTAAGAAAACAGAGAAATAGAACGTGATCAATCCTAATCCTAAAACAGCAAGTAAGCCTTTTGCTTTTACTAAGACTTCTCCAAAAACAAACATTGTCGCAAATAAAACTACAATTAAGCTGAGGATAGGATAAGTCGATAAAATTGGCATATAACCCCTTCTTTCTTCATATTATATAAAAAAATCTTTTTGTGAGGTCTTTAAATAATGAAAAGAAAGTCTATCATCATCTTGAGTAGTATCATTATATGTTTATTAATCATAGATGAAAACTTACCAAAAATGAATGACCCTTCCACTTCCTATTATCCCCCTCCATCTGCTTCATATCAAGTAAAAATTAAATATGTTCATGATGTTTCAGATATCTTAGTCACTCTATATGAATTAAACGGAACAGCCTCACAGATAACGATAAAAGGAATTGAAGTGTTTCAAGATATCAACAACTTAGAAAACCTTACCCGTATCCCGCTTCAGTGCTATTATTATTTTCCACAATTTAAAAAGCCGGAAGCACATGCTCCCGACTTAATATCATTATATTTCACTTCATAACAATCGCATGATGCTGATTTGCTTTTGATTGGATCACTGTAGCATATTGACTTTTTGCTGTGCCATTCGCTTTTTTTATAATTTTCCATACCTGTCATCCCACGATGATAAGCCGTTAAAGCTTCATCCAGCGGCCATATTTCTCATAAAGATAATCAAGATAGACGACAGATAATTTCATTGAATAGTAGGGGTCAAATAACATCGATTTTTCATATGCCACACCTGCCATTTCAGCAATCCACGGCGCTGTATTTTCCATAAATTGCGCCATACCGTAGGCATGACCATAAATTGTTTCTGGTCCCACCGTATCAGGTGCGAATGTATGACCTGTCTCTACTTTTAATAATTCATACACGATGAATGGATCAATCTCATATTTTCTTGCCTCTTTAATCATGTAGACAGCCCAACTCTTTTTAAAGCGACCTTCGCTATCATTCATCATTGTTTCGGCATCCTTTTCAATTGTTTGCCACACAACCGATTGAACATCGGACGTGTCCTTTTCATAAGCTGAAGTTTCTTCATCGATTCGTCTTTGTGATTTATCAGATGCTATAAATGTTTTTTCTTCAGCTTGCACTGTTTGCTCGTTAATATTTAGTAAGTTTATGCTAGATAATAAAATAACAAAAATAAGAGCACTTACTAAAACGACGTAGCGTTTTGTCATAAATTTCTTCCTTTCTGTATGTCTGTTTGACAATACAAGTCGTTATACTACACTATTTAAAAATCCTTTGCAACCTTTAAGGTTTATATTACCCATTTATAGTATTTATCTAACATTTAATTCATTTAATTTCATATTTAAGTTAATAAAAAGATATTTTTAGGAGGTTTTTTTCCGTGTCAAAAATACTTAAACCATTGATATTAAAGCGTTTTCACGAGTTATCCACAGACGAGATAAAACATTTCGCTTTGATGCACAACTTACCAGAAACAGCCAAGCACGCTAAAGATATTTTAGCTTTCATCCGGCCACTAGATCCATTTAAACAGGATAACCTTGTTTATTTGTTTAGCTATTTACGTACTATTTTACCGGCACACGAAGTCACCTATATACATCAATCGCTTATCGACCTGATTGAGTCTTATCATCTCATTGAATTGTTTGATTAAACGCAAAAAAAAAACCGCAAACGACCATTGTGACGGTCGTTTGCGGTTTGATAGATGATACTTTTCAACATAAGATTTAAAGCTTCATTTTTATTGATTTAAAATTTTATTTTTTAAATCATTATCAAATGCTTGCTTTTTCAGCATCTCAATTTCAAATTTGTATGGTGGTTTTTTATCCTTTTTATCTTCCCCTACATAAGGCGTTTCAAGAATCTTTGGAATGTCTTTAAATGCCTCATGATGAACAATGTAGTTTAACGCCTCAAAGCCAATGTGGCCAAAGCCAATATTTTCATGACGATCTTTATGGGCACCGACTGGATTTTTGCTATCGTTGACGTGCACGACCTTAATGCGATCAACACCAACAATTTTATCAAATTCATTGAGCACACCATCAAAATCGTTCACAATATCATATCCCGCATCATGCACATGACACGTATCAAAACAGACCGATAAACGATCACTTAGCGTCACACCATCAATGATTTGAGCAATCTCTTCAAACGTGCGACCGACTTCTGACCCTTTTCCTGCCATCGTCTCCAACGCTATCTGAACGTCTTGACCTTTCGTTAGCGCTTCGTTTAACCCTTCAATAATCCGTTTAACACCTGTTTCACTACCAGCCCTACGTGGGCACCAGGATGGAGCACAATTTGTTTGGCGGTTAAAGCTTCGGTGCGATCTACTTCACTTTTCATAAAGTTGACACCAAGCTCAAATGTTTCTGGTTTCGTTGTGTTACCTAAATTTATGATATAAGGCGCATGGACGACTAAATCCTCGATGCCGTGATCTTTCATATGCTGAAGACCCTTTTCGATATTTAGTTCCTCAATCGCTTTTCGTCTCGTATTTTGCGGTGCACCTGTATAAATCATCATCGCGGTTGCGTTATAACTTGCCGCTTCTTCACTTGAACCAAGCAACATCTTTTTCCCACTCATCGAAACATGTGATCCTAATTTCAACATTCTACTCACCCTCGTTTATTTTTACTGCGATTTAATTGTTGTTTAATCCGTTGTTGTTGACGTTTCATTTTCTTTTTGTAACCTGGTTTGACTTTATCAGGTTTTCTCACCTTTAACCAAGCTTCACGATCAGTGTCATGCCCGTCTTTCTTCCGGCGCTGACGCTCATCCCATGGTTTAATTTCACGCCATTCACCTTTGATAATGTCATAGGTCGTGAAGTCAATTTTACGTGACGTTAGTTTTTGCAGTAATGGCACATCGTCCTCATGATAAATATTGATAGCTGTCCCTTCCATACCGGCACGAGCCGTTCGACCAATACGGTGAATATAAAATTCTTCTTCCTTAGGAAGTTGAGCATTAATGACATGGCTCACACCTTTAATATCAATCCCACGTGCAGCTAAATCGGTCGCTACGATGTATTGATATTTTAATGCTTGAATATCCTTTAACACGCGTTTTCTTTCCCGTGATGGCAAGCCACCATGGATGATACCTACATTAATGCCTTTATCTAAAAGACCTTTGTGTAATTTATTCGCCTCATCTTTATTGTTTGTAAAAATGATAGCTAAATAAGGGTTAATCACTTTCGTGATATCATGAATCACACTCGCTAATTCCCGGTGTCTTAGTGGAATTAATTGATGTTCAATTTTTTCAGGCGCAAAGTGATCTTTAATGTGCACGTGCGTCGGATTTTGTAAATATTTCTTTAAGAACGGATGAAGGCGTTCTGGTATCGTCGCAGAAAATACCGCCAACTGAATCTTTTGATTCGCTTTGGTTAACATTTGATCAATTTCATTAATTAAGCCGAGATCTAACATTAAATCCGCTTCATCAACGACAAAGCTCTTTGCTGAATACAAATCAATCGCGCCTTCATTAATTAAATCAAGCAAGCGACCTGGCGTCGCCACAATAATATGCGGTTGTTCTTTTAATTTTTCAATCGAACGCTTTTTATCCGTTCCACCGATAAACAATTTTGATTGAATCACCTCTTTATGTGGTGATAATGCGATGATGCGCTTGACTTCTTCATGAATTTGAGTTGCTAACTCACGAGTTGGTGAGGTCACAACAAATTGTACTTCCCGCTTATCTACCTCTATTTGATTGAATAAAGGAAATAAAAACGCATGGGTTTTTCCTGAACCTGTATGCGATTGGCCAATAACACTTTCTCCGCGCAACATGGCTGGTATAACTTTTTGCTGAATCGGTGTTGGTTCTTTAAATCCTAGGCCATCTACAACCTCGTGAATCCAACTGTTTAATGCATACTCTTTAAATAAATGTTTTTCCATAATGGTCTCCTTTTTTTAAAACAACGTCCAAACTATACGTTTAGTATAACCTAGATTCGCATCTATGCCTATTGTACAACCTTCTATTTATACCGAAATGGGTTCGTATGGCCTTTTGAGGCCACAATCGGATAATCCCATTCTTTTTTTGTGAAAATAGACTGACTTATCTGTTTAAAGTCCTCTTTCATCACACTTTCTAAATAATGCCCGGCATCAATAATATTTAAACCAAGAGCTTCCGCATCTTGCGTTGGATGGAAGGTCATATCACCCGTGATATAGACATCTGCTTTTTTCTTCAGCGCATCCATCACAAACTTTTCACCACTTCCCCCTAAGATAGCCACCCGCTTAATCACTTGATCTTTTGACCCGGCCACTCTCACGCCTTGTAAACCAAAGATTGATTTGACACGTTCAACAAATTGGTCAAAAGGTAAGGACTCCGTTAAATCACCTACACGACCAAGACCGAATACTTTACCTGTATTAAGTAGTGGAATAAGATCAAAAGCAGGTGTCTCATAAGGATGCGTGCTATGAATCGTCGCTAATGCAACGGATACTTGTTCTCGCGTAATCACATACTCAAGTTTTATTTCTTCTACTGCTTCACGTGCCCCACTCGTGCCAATAAAGGGGTTAGCTTTCTCTGTTGGTTGAAAACGCCCTGTACCTGTCATTTCATACACGCAAGCTTCATAGTCTCCCATCGTGCCAATACCCATATTTATCAAAGCTTGATCAACCATTTGCTTATGCGTATTTGGTACAAACACTTGTAGTTTAATAAGTGTCGAGCTATCTTCTTCAACGAGCACCTCTCTATTAATCAACCCTAACCGATCAGCTAAACGGTCATTCATCCCGCCATTAACACGATCGTAATTCGTGTGAGCCGAGAAAATCGTTAGATCGTTCAATAGACATTTCTTGATGATGCGTCCTTTCATCGTCGAGAAATCGATTTTTTTCATCGGTTTAAACATGATAGGGTGATGGCTAATGATAAGATTCACACCTTGTTCAATGGCTTCATCGATGACACTCTCTGTTACATCTAACGTCGTTAAAACACCTGTAAGCGGGGTATTGATATCTCCAATTTGTAAACCAACCGCATCCCAATCATACGCTAACCGTTCGGGCACAACAGCTTCAAACGCTTGTAAAAAGTCTTTGATGTATACAGCCTTATTCATCGCTTAACACCTCGCTGATCCACTGTTTTCTCTCATTAAAAAGTGCTAACTTCTCTTCATTGATTTGTTTTGCTAGAGACATATTATTGATGACACGAACGACATTATCATACTCGCGTTGCCATTTCTCTTTAAAAACGTCTGATGACTCTCGTCGTAAAAATGGCCCGAAAAAGACATCTTTTGGTGATAACGAAACAGCCTCGGAAGCTTTATCCGCTACAATGATCTCATAAATGTGGCCATCTTCTTTTAGAATATCTTCAGCAACGATCTGAAAATCATTTATCACTAACCATTCACGTAAATAATGACTGTCGACGTTCGGTTGTAAAATTAACCGCTCAACATGTGATAAGTATTGTAAACCCTCTGACAAAATAGAGCGGATTAAACCGCCGCCCATCCCGCAAATGACTACGGTATCTATAGGTTCTTCATTTATCACCGTCAAACCATCACCTTTTCTAACATCAATGCGATCGGATAATTGATACCCTTTCACGTGTGACACCGCCGCCTCAAACGGCCCTTGATTCAACTCTCCAGCAATTCCTTTTGCTGATGCGTCTTTTTGACAGACGTAAATCGGTAAATAGGCGTGATCACTGCCAATATCCGCAAAAAAAAGCGCCTGTACTGACATATTGACTCGCTTGCTTTAACCGATTTGATAACTTCATTGTCTCCATCTTTTCACATCCTCACCTATATAACTAACCCAATCACACCTAAAACAAACATGAGACCACTGATGAGAAGTAGCCAGCGATCTTTTTTAACTAACCCCAAACTGACGCCAACAACGATCATGAAAACAAGCATGATACTCCGATAAAGAAAAGGATTGGTCAATAATCCACTGACATATAACCCTGCTAAAACAAGACTAATAAAATACAATGCACGACTATAGTTCACTTTGAATACTTTTACATGTTGACTTAACATATAAAATATTGAGACAACGATGATGCCACCAAGTATGATTGTTATTTCAATGGCGATAGAAAAGTCCATCAACAACAGCACACTTAACACAAGTGGCACGATAGAAATCATCAATAAACTAAATAAATGTGGTATTAACATTGACAGCGCACTATCTCCTGATGATGCATCCTTTGGTAATAAGTCATCGAGTGCATCGTCCGTTGCTCCTGTTCCCTCTGTATACAGTGCCAATAAAAAGTCACAATAATGCGAGGGCAATAAATGATTATCTTTCCAGTATTTTATTTCATGTATAATCGTTGCTTTTCGTTGTTGGTCCATTCAATCACCTCATTGACGCCACTAGATTATTTTTATGTAAAAAAGTCAATCGAGTATCAATTGAATCTCAATTGAGACTGGATTGACTATACCAATCACGACTTATTCTAAGAAATCTTTCAGACGCTTACTACGTGACGGGTGACGTAATTTGCGTAAAGCTTTTGCTTCAATCTGTCTAATCCGTTCTCGGGTAACACCAAAAACTTTCCCCACTTCCTCAAGCGTACGTGTGCGACCATCATCTAAACCAAAGCGTAAACGCAAGACATTTTCTTCACGATCAGTAAGCGTATCTAACACATCTTCTAACTGTTCCTTTAATAATTCATAAGCCGCATGATCAGAAGGTGATGTTGCTTCTTGGTCTTCAATAAAATCACCTAAGTGAGAGTCATCTTCTTCACCAATTGGGGTTTCTAACGATACAGGTTCCTGGGCAATCTTTAAGATTTCTCTTACCTTTTCAGGTGTTAAATCCATTTCTTCGCCAATTTCTTCAGGTGTGGGTTCACGACCAAAATCTTGTAGGAGTTGGCGCTGAATGCGAATGAGCTTATTGATTGTTTCAACCATGTGCACGGGGATACGAATCGTACGAGCCTGGTCAGCAATCGCACGTGTGATGGCTTGACGAATCCACCACGTGGCGTACGTACTAAACTTAAACCCTTTACGGTGATCGAATTTTTCCACCGCTTTAATAAGACCCATATTACCTTCTTGAATCAAGTCTAAGAATAACATCCCACGACCGACATAACGCTTCGCAATACTCACCACTAGTCTTAAGTTGGCTTCAGCTAAACGTTGTTTTGCTTCCTCATCACCTTGTTCAATGCGTTCAGCAAGACTAACCTCTTCCTGAGCTGAAAGTAGGTTAACACGACCTATTTCTTTTAAGTACATACGAACAGGATCATTGATTTTAATCCCAATCGGCACACTTAAATCATTCAGATCGAATTCCTCTTCTTCTTTTTTAATATCTTTTTCATCTGGGTCTTTATCTGAATCAGCAATCACATCAATCCCTTGGTCTTGAAGTTGTTCATAGAATTCATCCATCTGGTCTGAATCCAGTTCGAACATTGCTAACCTCTCAGCAACATCATCGTAAGCAATGACCCCTGTTTTCTTCCCGATTTGTGTGATTAACTCCTTGGCTTGGTCCAATGTAATTTCTGGTTCATTTTGTTTCGACTTCTTATCTGCCATAACAGCATCCCCCTCCAACTAACTTTATCCTACTCACGTAATGGCTCTTTTAAACGTTTTTTAAGCTTAACAATTTCCATACCGACTTGAGCGGCCTTCGTATAGTCCTTGTCAATCTCTGCTTGTTTTTGTTGATAAAACAGCTCCTTGATGAGTGCTTTATCTCCTTGTTCACTTTGAATCATATAAACATAATCATTGATTTCCTCTTCTGTCACCTCAGGTGAGAGTGACTGCATTGCCAGTTCAATGATCAAATTTTTCATTTCTGAGTCCTCAATCCGTTCAACGAATTGACTAACATCTGCCGGGTGACCAGCCTCATAATAAGCGTAAAGATGTGTCACAATCACCTTATGAACATCAACATTAAACGAGGCACCTAAACGGTGCTTCATACGTTCGGCAATCGTTGCATCGTACAACATATAACTGATGAGTTTTCTCTCAGCATTATAATAAGCGGGATATAACCGTTGTTGTTTTTTTCTTGCCGTCTGCTTTTGAATCCGTGGTTTCTGTTCTGGCGCAATTTGTTGCCTATTTAACGCCACTTCTCCCATGATAGTATCGACAGAAAGATTATATTCATTCGCTAGTTCTCTGGCGTAATGATCTCTTTCAATAGGCTTAGCGAGTGTCGCAATGTATCGAATGGCTTCATCAATATACTGCATGCGACTCGCTTCAATGGACGTATCATACTGACGTTTTAAATACGTTAAAACAAAACTCATATATGTGGCGCTTTGTTCGAGTATTTTACGCTCAAAAGCTTCTTTTCCATAGGCCTTTAAATAATCATCGGGATCATCGCCATCAGGTATCGACGCAATACGCGATTCAAGTCCCGCTTTTTTTAAGCGTCAGCCGCTTTAAAAGCCGCTTCAATTCCAGCATGATCACCATCATAACAAACAATGACTTCATCAACATAACGTTTCAGTAATTGCGCTTGGTGATCGGTGAGTGCGGTACCTAATGATGCCACACCGTGAGTAATACCATACTGATCAGCTGTAATGACATCCATATAACCTTCAAATAAAATGGCTTGATTTAACTTTTTCATCTCACTACGGGCTTGATCAAAATTATATAATAAGCGCCCTTTTTGAAACAGCTTCGATTCTGGACTATTTAAATACTTCGGTTCTTCATTACTTATCGTGCGTCCGCCAAAACCAACGGTTTTTCCTAAATGGTTTCTAATCGGAAAGACAACGCGTCCTCTAAAACGATCTAAGACCTTACCGTCTTCTGTTTGTGAAAGCACACCCGTGTGGGCTAAATGATTGAGATGAAAGGATTTCTTCTCAAGTAACGTTGTTGTGACATCGCTCTTATATGGAGCAAAACCGACATTAAATTTTTTCATTGTCTCTTCTGTTAATCCACGCGCCGTCAAGTATTGCTTAGCTTCTTCTGCGCCGTTGGCGTGTACTAATGAATGATGATAAAACATCGTCAGAAATTCATAAGCATTTAAACTTTCTTGGTCCATTCGATTGTTTTGTTGGGTGTGTTGACTTGAGACAGACTCAGGTAACGCCATCCCACTTTTATTGGCCAAGTATTCAACTGCCTGATAAAAACTGAATCCCTCGAGTTCCATTAAGAAATTAAAGACATTTCCACCTTTTCCACAACCAAAACAATGAAAAATTTGTTTTTCTTGCGTCACAGAAAATGACGGAGTGTTTTCACCATGAAAAGGACAAAGACCAAAATAATTTCGACCTTTCTTTTTAAGAGACACATGTTCACCAACAACATCCACAATGTCATTCGCTTTTCGTACCTCTTCAATTAATTGTTCAGGAATTTGACCTGCCATTGATATCACCAACACTTAATTTCTAGATGAAATCAAAAATTCCTTCAAGATTCGACATCTAGAAGAAAAAAATAATCCCACCTCATGATAGTATTACTTTACCTTAAATACTCACGCATTAAACGTCTTTCAGCTGTATTCCATTATCAAATACATTTCTTTTATGACTTATTCTTTATATAAGTTAAAAAATCCTGCCTTCAAAACAAAAAAAATCAAAAATAGACAAGTTTTTTACGCAAATATTAATTATAGTATAAATAAACGAAAACATCAAAACATATATTGCTAAATAGCAAAAACCTTTTTGCCAATGTTCACCATCAACAAAAAGGTTGCTACTATGTTACCTCAACATCTGTAACTGTAAAATAATATTAGCTGTTTCTTCGACTGCTTTATACGAAACATCAATCACAGGACACTGAATCCTTTCAACGAGACGCTCAAAATACTCGAGTTCTTGTTCGATACGCGTCGTTGTTGCGTAGTTCGCATTCGGTTTTAAACCGAGGGCTTTTAAGCGTTCTTTTCTTATATCATTTAATTTCTCTGAATTAATTTTAAGTCCAATACATTTACTTGGGTCCACGTCAAACAGTTGTTTCGGCGGGTCGACTTCAGGTACGATAGGGACATTCGCCACTTTAAAACTTTTCAGTGCTAAATATTGACTTAAAGGCGTTTTTGACGTTCTTGAAATACCTATCAGGACAATATCTGCTTTTTCAATCCCTCTCGGGTCTCGCCCATCGTCATACTTGACCGCAAATTCAATCGCTTCAATTCGCTTAAAATACGCTTCGTCTAATTGATGACTGAGACCAGGTTTTACTCGCGGCTTTTTCCTAAACATCCGCTCCATCGCATCAAGCATTGGCCCTAGAATATCGATGGCTTCAATATCAAGTTCTTGGGAACGTTCACTGATATATTCACGCAAGTCCGGGTCAACTAATGTGTAACCAACAATCGCCCTATCTCTTGCGACAGTCATGAGCACATGATTGATTTTCTCTGTTCCATCAACGTATGGTTCTCTGACTAATTCATATTCATGATGATCACCAAATTGCAACAGCGCTGATTTGATAACTTTTTCAGCTGTTTCACCGAGTGAATCTGATACTAAATAAATCACAGGTTTAACCATGTTACCACCTCAAGCTTTTTAAAATTGTTGTTTCCATTCAATCTGTGTGAAATCACCTAGCTGGTCGACGAGTTGTTTAACTTGGTTAAGCAAGGCAAGGCGATTGTTTTTTACTTTGTCATTATCAACCATCACCATCGTCTCGTCAAAGAAACGATTGATTGCCGGTGTCAGTGCCTCAAGTTCTTCTAACGCCTCTTTGTAAGCTTCTTCTTTGATCCGAGCTTCAAATGAGGCTCGCACTTCAAGGAGTGTCTGATATAAAGCTGTTTCTGATTCATTATCAAATAGATGTGCCTCAACCTCAGTTGTTGTTGCTTTCTTTGCTAAATTTAATGAGCGTACGAGCGCTTCTTCCGTTTCTTTAAACGCTTCATCTTTACGGCTATCTTCTAGTAGATTAGCTTTAATGAAGAGTTGATGTAACTGACCCAGCCCTAAACTTGTGACAGCTTCTATGATATCACGTTCCACACCGCGTTCTTTAGCAATATAGCTTACACGAGCACGGAAGAAGTCCGTCACATTATGTTTCACCACGTCATAATCATTCACGGCAATCGCTGTTGTTTCATAGTGACTCACGATGAGGTCGAGTAAATCTTCAAATGATAGAGACCAACCAAAGCGTTCTAAAATTTGAACCACCCCCATCGCTTGTCGACGCAAGGCATAAGGGTCTTGTGAGCCTGTTGGCATTAAGCCAACGGCAATACAACCCACGATCGTATCCATCTTATCAGCCACACTTAAAATTTGACCGACGGTTGATACCGGTAAAGCGTCATGTGCATGTCGCGGCATATATTGCTCGTTTAAAGCAACACTGACAGCTTCACTTTCTCCTTTAAGGCGTGCATACTTTTCGCCCATGACACCTTGTAAGTTGGTAAACTCATTGACCATTTGGGTGACTAAGTCAAACTTACTAATGTGAGCCGCACGGTGAACATCTTTTACGACTGCTTGGTCAAATTGTAGCGCAATCGCCACACTTTGACTGATGGCTGTTACACGTTCGACTTTGTCATGTAAGGTACCGAGTTTTTCTTGGAAGACCATCCGTGTTAGCTTGTCATTATTCGCTTCAATCGATTGTTTTTGATCTTCTTCATAGAAGAACACGGCATCTTTAAGACGCGCATTCAATACTTTTTCATTTCCGCGTTTCACGGTATCGATATGATCATCGTTACCGTTTCGCACCGCTATAAAGTACGGTAATAACGTGTGATCTGTTTGTCTAACCGGGAAGTAACGTTGGTGCTCTTTCATTGATGTAATCAAGGCCTCTTCAGGGACGTCTAGGAAGTCTTTACTAAACTCTCCGTAGAACACGGTTGGATATTCCACGAGGTGCGTGACTTCTTCTAACAAGTCCTCATCTATTGGCACAACAAAATCTTGTGCAGTTTCAAGCGCTTTGATTTGTTCAACAATCATCGCCTGTCTTTCAGTTGTACTTGCGATGACATACTCATCTTTTAAGGCCGCTTGGTAAGATAAAGCGTCACTTATTGTGATAGTGTGACCGAGGAAGCGGTGGCCACGCGTGTCATTACTTGACACAACCTCTTCAATCTCAAACGGAATGACGTCGGTATCATTTAAGGCAAGTATCCATTTGATAGGGCGAATAAACCGTAAAGAACGATCGCCCCATCGCATATTTTTAGGGAAGTTAAGCGATAAAACAACGTCTTTAAAATCTGGTAAGATGGCGGTTGCAAGTTGTCCTTCAGTATATTTTTCAACAAAAATATACTCATGGCCATCGACTGTTTTCACAACGATATCCTCAACCGTTTTGCCTTGACCTTTACAAAAACCTATCGCGGCTTTTGACCAGTCGCCTGCTTGGTCTTTTGCAATTTGTAATTTCGGACCTCTTACTTCTTCATGGAGATCAGGCTGTTTTGATTCAAGGTTATGAATAAGGACCGCAAAACGTCTCGGGGTAATAAATGTGTCCATTTTTTCATAAGCTAACCGTGACTCGTCTAACCAAGCCGCTGTTTTTTCAGATAATTGCTTTTCTGTGTCCGTCAAGAAACGGGCCGGCATTTCTTCTAAACCAATTTCGAATAAGACATTACTTGTTGTCATGAGAGCCCTCCTCTTTTAACATTGGGAAACCTAAAGCTTCACGTTTTTCTACATATAATTTCGCGATTTCTCGCGCTAAGTTACGTACGCGTCCGATATAACCTGTTCGCTCAGTGACTGAAATGACCCCACGCGCATCAAGTAAGTTGAAGGTATGTGAACATTTTAAAACATAATCATATGCTGGGAAGACAAGCGATTGTTCCATCGCCCGCTTAGCTTCTTGTTCATATTGATTAAACAATTTAAACAACAAGTCTGTATCTGACGCTTCAAATGTATAAGTTGAATGTTCAAATTCTGGTTGATAGAAAATATCACGCACCGTGACACCTTCCGTCCACGTTAAATCAAACACATTTTCTTTATCTTGGATATATGAAGCTAAACGTTCCATTCCATAAGTAATCTCAACCGCGACAGGTTTGGCTTCCAGACCACCAATTTGTTGGAAATACGTAAATTGTGTAATTTCCATCCCGTCTAACCATACTTCCCAGCCAAGTCCTGCCGCACCAAGCGTTGGATTTTCCCAGTTATCTTCGACAAAACGAATATCATGTTCTAATGGATTAATACCTAATTTTTTCAGTGAATCTAAGTATAACTCTTGAATATTATCTGGTGATGGCTTCATAATCACCTGGAATTGATGGTGTTGATACAATCGATTCGGGTTATCACCGTAACGACCATCGGCTGGTCGACGTGACGGTTCTACATACGCCACATTCCAAGGCTCTGGACCTAAACTTCTTAGTAAAGTCATCGGTGACATCGTCCCGGCCCCTTTTTCTGTGTCATAGGCTTGCATTAAAATACAGCCTTCATCTGACCAATGCTTTTGTAATGTTAAAATCATATCTTGAATATGCATACCATTGTCCTCCTTTTTTAAACCCTTCATTTCTTACATGGTTATTGTCGTACGCTTATTTAACTACCACATTAAAAATCCCGTCCCTATGCTTCAATCAATGATCGAAACATAGGGACGGGATTTCCGCGGTTCCACCCTATTTACTAAAGCAAGCTTTAGTCACTTTTTTTAAAACAATAGCTCACGAGCGCCTTCAAATAAGGACAATTATTTGGCTTTCACTATCCCAAATTCGCTAGTCAATCGTTCCCTTATTTTACTCTTCTCTTTCATCGCTAGTAATCATATTCTAGTTAAAATCTTAATGAAACAACGCGCTTTTGTCAAGTGCTACTTTAACGCATCCAACTGATCTAAAAACCGACGTGATTTTAAGAAGACACCTGAATGATGTTCGAAGTACTCTTTTAACACATAATTTAATAGCTGTTTATTTTCAGGTTTAACCGAAATATTCTCAACTCGGTTCACGTCCACTTCTAAAAAGAGTCGCATCAGTTTAATCACTTGTGGATTTAACGCCAAACTATACGTATCTCGCTTGCCACACGACTGACACAGCGCACCACCATCACCAATCGAAAAGTGAGTTAAGTTGTCGGTTGTCCCGCACGACTGACAATGATCTAACATAGGTTTAATTCCTAAGAGCGGGTAAAGTTTCATCTCATACATCATCGTTACGACTTCTGGGTCTTTATCTTGTTCAATTGCTGTAAGCGTCTTAAGCAATTGGTCATAGATAAAGGGTAAAGGCGTACCTTCATCTACAACACGATAGGTAAGTTCTGCCATGTAACTCGCATAGGCTGTTTTGAATAGGTCTTCTCTCACTTTGCGAAATGAATGAATCACATCACCTTGTTGGAGCGTACCAAGACCTTTGCCTACTCTTAATAAAAAATCACCTTGAATAAACATTTGAGAAATGGCACCATTTCTACTTTTCGGTTTTTTCGCTCCTTGAGCAATGACCGCTATTTTACCGAATCGCTTCGTCAACAAGGTGACAATTTTATGTGTTTCTTTGTAATCAAATGTACGAATAACAATTGCTTCTGTTTTTTCAAACATGAAAACCGTCCTCTACCCTTAAATTTACCTTAACGATAATTTTCTGGATCAAATCCGAATTCACTTAAGTAACGTTCTTGATTACGCCAGTCTTTCTTCACCTTCACCCATAGTTCTAAATACACTTTGTTACCGAGTAAACGCTCGATATCACGGCGTGCTTGATGACCAATTTTTTTTAGCATCGTCCCTTGTTTTCCGATGACGATTCCTTTTTGAGTCGAACGTTCGACAATAATCGTTGCTTGAACAAGGACTTTTTCATCAGGATTTTTCTCGATTTTCTCAACAACAACTGCAATGGAATGTGGTACTTCTTCACGGGTATGATGCAGGACTTTTTCGCGAATCAACTCACTAATAATAAAGCGTTCCGGGTGATCAGTCACTTGATCTTTCGGATAATATTGCGGTCCCTCTGGCAGTTGGTCTGTTAAGACTTCTAATAAGTGATCCACATTATTGCCTTCTAAGGCAGAAATCGGGATAATTTCTTTGAAATCATATTTATCTTTGTATTCCGTAATCAAAGTAAACAGATTATCCGGGTGAATGCGATCAATTTTATTAATGATTAAGTAAACGGGCTTTTTCACAGAGGCTAAGCGGTCAATAATATACTGGTCCCCTCGACCGAACCCTTCTTCTGCATTAATCATAAACATCACCGCATCGACTTCGTTTAAGGTATTTTCAGCAAGCTTGACCATAAAGTCACCTAACCGGTGCTTTGGTTTGTGAATACCCGGTGTGTCAATGAACACGAGTTGAGCGTCGTCTGTCGTGAGGACACCTTGAATGGTATTTCTTGTCGTTTGGGCTTTATCACTCATAATCGCAATTTTTTGTCCAATAACGCGATTTAGAAAAGTTGATTTTCCAACGTTTGGTCGCCCAATGATCGTGATAAAACCTGATTTAAATGCTTGATTTGTCATATATGTTCCTCCATCTGTTGTTGTTAGAAAAATACAGCGAGCAATTTAGGGATAAAAATAATAGAACCGATTACGAGCGCAATACTGCTCGCTACTAAAACGCCACCCGCTGTTAAATCTTTGATGATGCCTACTTTTGGATGCCACTCAGGCGCTAAATAATCCAATAACATTTCAACGGCTGTATTAAATACTTCCGAAGATAGAACTAATCCGAAAGTCAAAAATAACAGCACCCATTCGGTAAAACTCACTTGAAAAACAAAACCTAATATAATAACGATTACTGTTAGTAAGACATGTACCCGCATATTGATTTCATTTTTAAATGCAAAAACTAAGCCGTTAATGCATATTTTAGCCCGATTGTTTTTTGTTTAATTTCTTGATAATCCGAAGCCATTGAGAAGCTCCTCTTGTCTATTATTCATCACTTGTTCATCTTCGGGTTCTATATGATCATAACCAAGTAAATGTAAAAAACCATGTAAAGCTAAAAAGCCAAGTTCTCGCTCAAAGCTATGTTCGTAAAGCTCTGCTTGTTCTTTTGTCCGATCAATGGAAATAATGATATCACCAAGTACTACTGGCATGCCGGGTAACGGTTCGACAGGATAACCATCGTCTGTTTCCTCAAGTAATGCAAATGAAATCACATCGGTCGGTTGATCTTTATCCCGGAAATCACGATTGAGTTCTTGAATCCGAGCATCATCAACAAATGTGACTGATAATTCGGCTAGGTCGGATACTTTTTCTTCTTGCGCTGCATAGTGAAGCAATTCATCAACGAGCTGCATGTGTTCGCCTAATACCACGTTTGTATCGTCTAGATAGTCTATTAACATAGGAGTCATCCTTTCTTTTCGTCTGGATATTCAATTCGAGAATGATAAATACCGTTTAACGTCTCAGATAATGTGTAACTGATTTTTCTAAGGTCTAAAAAAGTTAAGTGACAGTCATCAAATTGACCATCTTGCATGCGGTCATTGATAATCGATTGAATTAAGTGATCGATTTTTTCTTTCGTCGGTTCTTTCATCGAACGCACCGCCGCCTCGACTGAATCACAAATCGAGATGACAGCATTTTCTTTCGTTTGCGGCTTCGGGCCAGGATAGCGGAATTTACTTTCTTCCACATCTGGTAACGTTTCTTTTGCTTGATAGTAAAAATACTTAACGAGTGTTGTTCCGTGGTGCTGCTTAGCCACGTCAATAATTTCTTGCGGGAATTTATTCGCTTTTAAAATCCTAGCACCGTCAAGTGTATGCGATAGAATAATCGTGGCACTTTGAATCGGAGTTAAGAAATCATGCGGATTCTGAATCCCCATCTGATTTTCAATAAAATAATGCGGGTGCGCTGTTTTACCGATGTCATGAAAGTAGCTTGCCACGCGAGCAAATAAACCATTCGCACCAATCGCTTCACACGCCGCTTCACTTAAATTAGCGACCATTAAGCTATGATGATATGTCCCCGGTGCTTCCGTTAAGATTTTTTTCAATAACGGATGGTTTGGATTAGCTAAACGAATGAGTTTAGTATCGGATAAAATGCTTAAAATGGATTCAAAGAACGGTAAAGTACCGACCACAACAATACCTGAGACCATTGCTTGAATAATGCCAAAGCCAACTTGTAACATGATAAACGTCCAAGAGTAGCTTTCATAAGCAATAAACAAAAAGCTCAAAATAACAACACTATTCACCAAACTGTTAGCCAGTACAACTTTTAAAATCGTAAACCTTTCCGTCACTTTTCGCAATACAAAAATCGTCGCGAGTTGTGAAAATAACAAATACACACCTGCCTGTAAGTTCAGTGCCCCTGGAATCGATTGATTAAACAGAACGGTTGCGGATAAACTGAAAAACAGCGCATATAAAATCGCCAGCTTTTCTTTAAACAACAAACGAATAAGCATGCTGACAGAGGCAATTGGCATAAGTAAATAGAGCGAGGTCGCCTCGACCTCGATTAAACTCATAAATTTCATCATGATTAATGGCACTAACGTTAAAATGAGTAAAGCTAACGCATGCTTTCCGCCATCTTTCGTTAAATCAATATCAAAGTAAAAGCCATAACCTAAAACACTCACTAGTAACGCGACAAAAAAGGCGAGCCCAATAAGCGGATAAAAATTACGTCCTTGGTCTAGTAAGCCCACTAACGAGAGCGTCTCATATATATCATTAGAGATTGTTTGGCCTTCTCTGACAATAACTTCTCCTGCTCTAATCATCTGAGGCTCCACATTATTTAGTGCTTGTTGTTCGGCTTCCATCGTTTTTTCAATCGAGAAAAACGAATTTTCTACTAATATTTCCTGACCGAGTGTACTTAAGGTCATAATGATTTCTTCCGGTAACATAGCGTATTTTAACCGGTCATCAAGTCCCTCTCGCTTAGCAGCTAACTCATCACGCGTAATCCCCTCATTAAAAGCTTCATTTAACGTACTGACAAGCAGAGTATAACTACTATTTTTTTGCGCCGCTGACATGTTCATTAATGTTTGCCATTCGGATTCAGGTAACGCTTGATAAACATCTTCTCCTAGCATTTCTTTTAATAGCTGTAGTTTCTCAGGTAAGGTTCGCTCAACTTCTACTGTTTCAGTTGTTTCTTGATTATCACTCGTGTCTGTTTCCTCATTATTAGCGTCATCTGCTCTTTCGTCTTCTATCGTTATAGGTTCATTTACGACGTCAATCGCTTCAAAAACATCTTCAATTAAAGCCAATTGCTCCGATGTAATGCTGTGTAGCACCTCGTATCGATCACCAACCGCTTGCACGGCTTCACGTTGTAACCGTTCGGTTTCTTTTGTATCCTCAATGGTGATCGGTGAGCGGATGGTTTCTTTCGCTTGACTAAATCGTTCTATTTCGTACGTTTCTGTAAAAACATTTGAGACAAGTAATAGAAACAAGCCCACCGCGATGAAAGCGAGGGTGACCCAAATGATGATATGTTGATACGACTTGACCAATCGTTCTAACCAAATTTTCACGCACAAAACTCCTTTAGCTTGTGACATTAACTACATTTTACCACACATCGACTTTTTTTGGTTGGTAAATTAGCAGAGAAAAAGACCCTCACGATGAAATGACGGTCTCTTAGACTATTCTTCTTCGTATGCCTCAATGATTCGTTGAACAACAGGGTGTCTAACGACATCTTGTTGTTTTAAATAAACAAATCCGATACCTGAGACGTTTTTTAATCTCGTCTCTACTGAACGTAAACCTGACTCTGTCCCTCTTGGTAGATCGACTTGCGTAATATCACCTGTGACAATCATTTTCGAACCAAAACCAAGTCGGGTCAGAAACATTTTCATTTGATTAGGCGTTGTATTTTGTGCTTCATCAAGAATGACATAGGCATCATCAAGCGTACGTCCACGCATATAAGCAAGCGGCGCAATTTCAATGGTGCCACGTTCAATGAGACGCGTTGTGTGTTCTTGTCCTAAAATCGCATGTAAACTATCATATAACGGACGTAAATATGGATCAACTTTCTCTTTTAAGTCACCTGGTAGAAAACCTAAACTCTCACCTGCTTCAACGGCTGGTCTCGTAAGAATAATCCGTTTAATCTCACCTTTTTTCAAGGCTTTTACAGCCATGACAACGGCTAAAAATGTTTTACCTGTTCCAGCTGGCCCGATGCCAAAAACAACCTCTTGTTTTTTCATTTGATTCACATAACCACGTTGGCCAATCGTTTTTACCCGAATCGGCTGTCCAAGATGTGTGCGCATAATTTCTTCTTCGAATAATTGATGAAATTGATCTATACGGCCTTTCTTTGCAAGGTCCACAACATAAATCACATCGCGTTCCGTTATGCTATTACCTCGTCTGATTACATCAATCAAAGCTTTCAATACTGCATCTACAAGTGCGGCGGCGTCGGCGTTGCCTTCAACTCTAACTTCTTCACCGCGTGTGATAATCGTGACCGATAATTTATCTTCGATAAGATGAAGATGGCGATCTTCCGTGCCAAATAAGGCCTGCACTTCATCGTGGTCTTTGAATACTAAATCAATCAATTGTGTCATAAATAAACTCCCTTAAGTGAAATAATCATTCAATTTTATAAGTCTCTAATACTGAAAAAAAGACGGTTACGTTTACTTTACCATTCCCTATCGATTGATGCAAAACTTTTTCATCATAGACCTCTTCCACATGCGGTTCATATAAAATCCGCTGCCTTAATTGTTGTTGCGCTAATTGGTAAAGCGCGTCTTGGTCTAACTCATCCTTCATAGAATACGGTGTCGTCTCTAATATTTTTTCAACACTCAACGCTAGCCAGGGTAAACTAAACTGTTCAATGATTGCTTTAGAGGTTGTTGTTTTCCGCTGAAAGGTGAGCGGTATCGTCCAATCATTCAAACGTAGTCGATAATAGTGCTTGGTTTGATTGTTCATCGTATCAAACAGTGATTCCATATTATAAGAAGCAGTGACTTTAAACCATGTATTTAAAGTAAGCTCCGCTCGAATTGGCACACGTTTAGACTCATAGACATCATCTGGTTGATCTTCTTCAGTAATCTTCTCGTTTAACTCCCCGGTAATGAGTAAATCCCCTTGTTCAACCACTTGATTGACCTCCACGCATTTTCTTCCTTGATAAGTGATTAAAGAGGTTATTAGCCCTTTTTTGGGGGCATAGTAAGCATAACGGTTACTTGTTTCGACATCAGCGATGATGTCACCTTCCCCCGTAATAGTCATAACGCCCCCTTTTCTTGCAATATCAAAGTAACGGTATGTCGGGAAATGTTCTTTTAAAGCTAAGCGAATGCTGTCGTAATCAGGTAAATCATCGAGACGATGTAACGGTGTCACATTCAATAACTCAAGCGTTTCTCTCATCGCTATTTCATCATATGGATTGTCTACGTCAATCCTTACAATGAGTAGTATTTGCGTTAAATATAAATAGCAAACGAGACCAAACAAGCTAAGGATCACCGTAAACCTATGTAAGACAAACTGTTTTTTGATGTGGTTAATGGTTGGTCGGGTTAAGAAATAGACTTTTACATGATGACGTTTAACCCTTCTTAATTTTCTTATATCCTGTTTCCTAACATAAAAAGTCACAGCTTCATCCAGACATTCAACCGTATGTAAATCAATATTTCTTTGACGTATTGCGTCTATATAAAAACAAGTATCCTCTGGTTTCCCGTGTACGTTTACTTTAATTAAACTTCGCCACATCAGACGATTATCTCCCTTCAAAACGAATGGCTTCTATAGTACCGGTGACTTCCAACCTTTCAACGGTTAATATATTAACGACTAAATCCTCCCCGTGTATCGTTACATACTTATGTTGTAATTGAACTTTTATTTGACTCTGACTCAACATAAGTAGTTGTTCATAACGACTAATGACCATCAAATGATCGCCAACAAGATTGATATTGACCTGATTTATTAATTGTGTCATCTCGGTTAATTTAGACATCGATGGTTTCATAAAAACACCTAATTTCTGTTTAGTCTCTGTTATTAGTCTATGCCCACGATGGTAAGATATACTTTTATATGACTAAGACGTAAAAAAGCCCTTAACGTTCAAAACGTTAAGGGCCAAAACTCATAAATATCTTTTTGACTGGTAAGGTTTTTTTGCACGTGGCGCTGATAACACTTCCGCCATAATCACACTGCGCTTCAATCCGCTTTTTGTTAACTGACTTTTTAAAGCGATTGGACTGCTCACCTTTTGCTTAGGTTCAAGCATAGTTAAACGATTGGTTGTTTTCTTCATTTGTTGTCTTGACGTTTTAACTTTTCGATCCGATTCTTTTTTTGAATCAACCGCTAACTTATCACGTAAGTCACGAAGTTGTGTTTCCATCGTTTGATTTGTAGACAGTTCCGGTTCGCTTTTGACTTCAGTATATGGTGAATAGTCACCAGATGTCTCAACCTGAGGTGACGGCTTCATTCGTTGCATCGTCGATTGAGACGGTTGAGACTTTGGTGTCATTTGTTTTGGTGTTTTCTTTTCTGCTTGTTTACTATCATCGGATTTAGATTTTAATACGCTTGATCCAATAATGAGTAAAAAGCTGATTAATGGAATAATAATATCATCCATTTGATCACATCCGCTTCGAATTTGTCTTAGAGATTTTACTCTTCATCTGTATCTTCTTCTGACATTTTACCGATTGAATCTCTCATCTCTGTATCCGCACCAATATTACGGTAATTCATGTAATCCATGACACCCATATGACCGCTACGAAGAGCTTCTGCTAGTGCACGTGGAACATCTGCTTCTGCTTCAACCACTTTCGCGCGCATTTCTTGAACTCGAGCCACCATTTCTTGTTCTTCGGCAACAGCCATCGCACGACGTTCTTCTGCTTTCGCCTGAGCAATATTTTTATCTGCTTCTGCTTGGTCCGTTTGAAGGATCGCCCCAATATTTTTACCGATATCAACATCAGCAATATCAATCGAGAGAATTTCAAATGCCGTTCCAGCATCTAACCCACGATTTAAGACATTATGCGAGATAGAGTCTGGGTTTTCAAGTACTTGTTTATGGGACTTTGAACTACCAATCGTACTAACAACACCCTCACCAACACGGGCAATAACCGTTTCTTCACCCGCACCACCAACAAGGCGGTCGATATTGGCACGTACGGTAATACGTGCTTTTGCTTTTACTTCAATCCCGTCCATCGCAATACCAGCGATAAAAGGCGTTTCGATGACTTTAGGGTTAACACTCATTTGAACCGCTTGTAAGACGTCACGGCCCGCTAAATCGATTGCAGCGGCACGTTCAAAGCTTAGTTCAATATTGGCTCGTTGCGCGGCAATAAGCGCGTTAACGACCCGGTCAACATTACCACCAGCTAGATAGTGGGATTCTAATTGATTTGTATTAACATCAACACCGGCCTTATGAGCCTTAATTAATGGATTGATGACACGGTTTGGTACAACGCGACGTAAGCGCATACCAACCAGTGTGAAAATACTTACCTTTACTCCAGCAGCTAAAGCACTAATCCATAGCGCCACTGGTACAAACGTTAATAACACAACCAGGGCAATAATGATAATCCCTATCGCAATAATTGGGAAAAAATCTGCCACACTATTAAATTCATTCATAATTCATTTCCTCCTCTTCGATCCTTTGTACAACAATACGTGATCCATTGACTGAGATGATTTCAATCGGATCATTTTGTCTGATAAAGTTTCCAACAGAAACGATATCCAAACGTTCGCCTTCAAATAAACCAGTGCCTGAAGGTCTCAGTGGTGTAAGCGCACGTCCCTTTAGCCCTACTAACTGTTCGCGACTGACAGATGAGACGTAGCCTTTATCAACTGTCTCACGGTCAGCAAGAATAATATGGCGTAACAACCCTTTCTGTAAGCCAATGCGTTTGTATAAATACACCGCGACTAAAATCGTCAATGTAATGGCGATCAGTAGACTCAGACTTAAAGCAAAAATATTGTCCGTTGCCATAAACAGACTCACGATAATACTCATTGTTCCTAAGCCACCGAGTATACCTCCAGGGACAAAGAATTCAATCACAATGAGCGCGGCCCCAATAATAAGTAACACAAAGACTTCATAACCGGCTAGTCCTGCGATTAAGTGCCCATAGAAGAATAACACTAAACTTATAAGGCCAATCGAACCAGCAACACCAAAACCTGGTGAATACAACTCAACAACAAGACCAATACCTGCAAGTGACAACAAAATGGATACAACAACAGAGTTGGTTAGAAATCTTGCCAATGTTTCTGCCGGTTGTTGTTCAACTTCCACAATCTCGGCATTCTCTAACCCAAGTGCTGTTAGTACATCGGCACGTGAATTAACCGTACCGTTCGAATATCCTACTTCTAACGCTTTTGTTGGGCCAAGGGTCAAATACGTCCCTTCCGGAGCATTGTATTCAGGTAAGTCGATGGAGGCATCTGCCATTGCTTCAGCATAAATGCGCTCTCTTCCGTTAGCTTCTGCTGCACTTCCCATCGCCTCACGCCAATATGATTGTGCTTTTTGATCAGCGGCAGTCCCATCATTATTGATAATACCACTTGCGCCAATCGTTGCTTGTGGCGACATATAAATGTTATCAGAAAATAACGCAATGTATGAGCCGCTGAGAGCGCACGTGAACGTATGTAAGTCGTCGTATCAATCTCAACGGATTGCAGTAGTTCACCAATATCATTGGCCGCTTCAACAAGGCCACCAGGGTATTCACTTCAAAAATAATATGTTCGGCTTCTTGTTCTGTCGCCTCACCAATAGCGCGATTTAAAAAGGCGCCTAAGCCTTTCTCTACTTCATTCTCAATCGGTATCACATAGACGGTTTCACCATCTGCGTGAATAGATTGTGGTTGAATAAGATGCATGAGCGGTAAGAAACTGATGATCACCAACAGTATTGCCAAGTAATTTTTCTTCACTTCACCACCTCCTTCTTTTTAATGTCAATATTGAAGAACCTTACCATACTATGGTATCAGTATATCATGTAAATATCAAAAAATAACGTAAAATCTATCCGATCTTCTACGAAAAGTAAAAAAGACCCTATTCGATAGAATAAGGTCTTTCTTCACTTTGAGATTTCGAAATATTTATGATAAATGTTTTTGCACGAGTTTATTCACTTGTGTACCATCCGCTTTGCCTTTAACCTTCGGCATAAGCGCACCCATCACTTTACCCATCTCTTGCTTAGACGTTGCTTGAACTTGTGCGATGGTTTCAACAACAATTGCTTCAAGTTCTTCATCTGATAGCTGCTTTGGCATATACACTTGTAAAAATTCAATCTCTCGATCAAGATTTTCAACAAGGTCTTCGCGTCCAGCTTCTTTAAATTCACGGAGGGAATCCTTACGTTGTTTTAGCTCGCGAGCTAAAACAGTGAGTTCTGCTTCTTCTGATAATGACTCGTTACCAAGTTTAATCGCTTCATTTTGAAGGGAAGCTTTTACCATGCGAATCGTACTCAGCTTTTGCTTTTCCTTATTACGCATCGCTTGTTTCATATCTTGGTTTAAAGTATCTAACAATGACATTACAATCTACACCCTCTTTATAAGAAAACACACTTCTTATCGTTTATTACTTACGCTTTCTAGCCGCCTCAGATTTCTTCTTACGTCTTACGCTAGGTTTTTCATAAAATTCACGCTTACGATATTCAGACATTGTACCTGATTTTGATACACTGCGTTTAAAGCGACGAAGAGCATCTTCAAGAGACTCGTTTTTACGAACGCGAGTTGTATTTGACATGCTAATTTCCCTCCCTCCGAAGCATCCAACATTTTAATAGGACATTTTAGCCATAGGCGAAAAATGTCTCTATGACATTATAATATATAGATATTTTTAGGTCAATGTTTTGTTTTCAAACAAACAAGAACTTTGACAAAAAAACGAGAAACATCAAGATGAAAGCGTGATTATACTTCAGTTAATCGCGGTTCTGACATGACGCGCACACATTCACCTTGATTGATTGGATAACCGGCTTTTGTCAGTTTTACCCGGACAATCTCTCCAATCATTGACGCATCACCCGCAAATTGAAGACGCATATAATTATCAGAGTAACCCGTCAATAATGTTTCTCCGTTAACTTCCTCAACTTCTTCAGGAATCACTTCAACAACGTCTCCTTCATAATGACTCGCATAGACTTTTGCTTGTTGTTCTGATAGGGCCATTAGTTTATGTACCCGATCATTTTTCGTCTCATCATTCACTTGGTCAGCCATCTTAGCAGCCGGTGTACCTGTTCGTTTCGAGTACGGAAACACATGAAGCTCAGAGAAGCAATCTCTTGGATAAAGCGATACGTCTCCATAAATTCTGCGTCCGTTTCCCCTGGGAAACCAACAATGACGTCAGACGTGACCGCTAAACCTGGTAAAGCTTGTTTAAGTCGATCAATTTGTGATTTGTAAAATTCTGTTGAATATTTCCGTCGCATCCGTTCTAAAACGGTGTCAGACCCTGCTTGAAGTGGGACATGTAAATGACGGACAATTTTCTCTGAGCGGTCAATCACTTGCATCACTTTTTCTGTAATTTGGCTCGCTTCAATCGATGAAATACGAATCCGCTTTAAGCCATCGACTTTGGTCTCTAAATCAGATAATAAATCAGCAAAGTCATATGCGGTAAAGTCTTCACCATAGCCTGCGGTATGAATACCTGTTAAAACAATCTCTTTATAGCCTGCATCGACTAATTGTTGCGCTTGTTGGATCACATTTTCTGGTTCTCGCGAGCGCAATAAGCCACGTGACCACGGAATAATACAAAATGTACAGAAATTGTTACATCCTTCTTGAATTTTAAGATTTGCTCGAGTTCGGTCAGAAAAATCTGGTACGTCCATTTCTTCAAAGACCCGATTTTTCATGATGTTTGAGACACCATTTACTGGTTCGCGCGTCTCAATGTGTTGTTCAATATAGTCAATCATCTTCGCGCGGTCTTGGGTACCAACAACGACGTCGACACCAGGAATCTCCATAACTTCACCCGGTGATACCTGGGCGTAGCAACCTGTTACGCAGACCACCGCTTCTGGATTCTTTCGAATCGCACGACGAATGACCTGACGTGACTTCTTATCGCCTGTATTCGTCACAGTACACGTGTTAATCACATAAATATCTGCGATGGATTCAAAATCAACGCGTTCATATCCTTGATCTTTAAATGACTGCCATATTCCTTCTGTTTCATATTGATTTACTTTACAACCTAACGTATGAAAGGCAACTGTCGTCATCTTCTCACTCCGTTTCTTCAAAATAATAAGATAATGCTGATAATAAGTATAAAGGGGCGGTTTCTGTCCGCAATATTCTTGGCCCTAAACGAATTGCTTGAAAATTGGCTTCATAGAAGGCACGGACTTCTTTTTCATCTAGGCCACCTTCTGTCCAATGACAATCAGGACGCGATCACCTGGTTGAATCCGCTTAAAACGATGAGAGAGTTTTGCTGAGGCAAGTTCTCGCGTGGTTTCTTCATAGGCCATAAATAAGTGGTCATACCCTTGACTTAATTCTACAACATTAGCCAGTGTCTGAACAGAGTGGATCTCGGGTAAGATTTGTCGATGCGATTGTTCACTTGCTTCCTTTACAATCTTTCTCAGTCGGTCCAGTTTCTTTCCTTCTTTTTTCTTATCCCATTTTACAATGGAACGTACAGCGTTAAACGGCACAAAAGATCGTGCGCCAAGCTCGGTAGCTTTTTGCACGATCCAGTCCAATTTATCGCCTTTGGGTAGTCCTTGTACAATGGTGACATCAATCGGTAATTCTGTCGTGGCATCTAAGTAATCGATGATTCGCAGGGTAATATCATCATCTACCGCTGTAATTTGACAGATCGCTTGTTTGCCTTCAGGATGACTACAGATAACATGATCGTCTACTTTTTTTCGCATCACATTGACAATATGATGATAATCATCGCCTGTAATGGTGACTTGATCACCTTGCCACTGATTTTTATCAACAAAATAATATTGCATCACGCCTCACCCTTTACTCGTTTTCTGGCTTTCTAGCCACAATGGAAATCCAATCTTCCATCTGGTTTACTTCAACAATGTCAAAACCTGCATCTATTAATGCCTGTTTGACATGATCTTTTTTCTGCATAATGATGCCAGACGTGATGAAATATCCTCCCGGTTTAAGAGCTTTGAAAGCATCATTTTCAAACAAGAGAATAATTTCAGCTAATATATTCGCCACCACGATATCGACTGTTTTATCGACACCTTCGAGTAAATTGTTTTGTTTGATCGTCACTTGGTCATGAACGTGGTTTAACTTTGTATTAATGCGTGCTGAATGAACAGCGACTTCATCTAAATCATACGCATCGATATGACTGGCACCTAGTTTTGCCGCGGCGATACTTAAGACACCCGAACCAGTACCAACATCAATGACTGTGTCATGATCTGATAGATAATTTTCAATCGCTTGGATACTTAATACTGTTGTCGGGTGTGTCCCCGTTCCAAACGCCATACCTGGGTCTAGTTCAATGATTAACTCATCTGCACTAACCGGTGTATACTCTTCCCATGTCGGTGTAATCGTAATATGATTTGATATTTTAACCGGTTTATAATACTTCTTCCAAGCGGTCGCCCATTGTTCTTCATTAACTTCACTTACAGACACTTTATTTAAACCTAAATCAATATCATAGGCCATCAATTGATTAATCGCTTGTTTGATTTGGTCCACCGTCTCACCTAGAAAACTATTCACTGGCAAGTACGCCTTAAGAATGACGCCTTCTTCTGGATAATCCTCTGGGTCTAAATCATAGATTTCGCCGAAGACATTTTCTCGTATTTTTAAAAAGTCTGCCTTATCTTCAATAACAACACCACTTGCTCCTGCTTCATGCAAAATATTCGATATCGGTTCAATCGCTTCATTGGTCGTATGAATACAGAGTTCGGACCAGTTCATGACAATCACTCTCTCTTCTTTATTTACTCACCCTTAAAGGCACGTTTTACTCGATCGAAAAAGGACCCTTCATTTTCATCCATCGGCTCATTTCCGCTTAATTCATTAAATTCTCTAAGGAGCTCTTTTTGACGTTCTGTTAAGTTAGTTGGGGTAATGACACGAATCTTAACATGTTGATCACCATGACCATAGCCACGTACATTGGGTGCGCCTTTGCCTTTTAACCTAAACGTCTTGCCCGTTTGCGTACCTGATGGTACTTTTAGTTTAACTTTTCCGTGGACAGTCGGTACTTCAATTTCATCGCCTAACGCTGCTTGGGTATAGGTGATCGGCATTTCACAGAAAATATGATCGCCTTCGCGTTGGTAAAATTCGTGACGTTTTACTTGCACAACAACATAGAGATCGCCACTTGGTCCACCATTCACACCCGCTTCACCTTTGCCAGGCACACGAATTTGTTGACCATCATCGATACCTGCTGGAATCTTAATATGAATTTTCTTCTGTTTTTTCACACGACCTTGTCCGTGACACGTTGGACATTTTTCTTTAATCTCTTGTCCGGTTCCATTACAGTGGTGACAGACCCGTTTATTAACGACACGACCAAATGGGGTGTTTTGTTCAACATTGAGTTGACCCGTTCCGTTACAGTGTTGGCATGTTTCTGGTTTTGTTCCAGGTTTTGCCCCACTACCGTGACACGTCTCGCAGTCTTCTTCTTTTGGTATCGAAATGTCTGTTTCCTTACCAAAAATCGCCTCTTCGAAACCTAAGACCATTGTATATTGTAAGTCATTACCTTGACGCGGGGCATTTGGATCACGACGTCTGCCGCCACCGAAAAACATATCGAAAATATCGCCAAAATCTTCGCCGCCGAAGCCGCCACCACCAAATCCTTGTTGCTGTGGACCTGCGTGACCAAACTGGTCATATTGTGCCCGTTTTTGATCGTTGCTTAATACTTCATACGCTTCTTTTGCTTCTTTAAATTTATCTGGAGCATCCGTATCTTTGTTTACGTCCGGATGATATTTCCGAGCGAGTTTACGATAGGCTTTTTTAATTTCTTCTTTTGAAGCACCTTTTTCAAGTCCTAGTACTTCATAATAATCACGTTTACTCATAGATTTTCACTCCCGTCACTTCTTGTTTCACATAAATGTAATCATAACATGCACAAAATAAGAAGTACAATATTGTTTAGATCTTTAACATGAAAAGAGTCAAAGCCAAGTAGACTTGACTTTGACTTTTCAAAAGAAAGAGATTACTTCTCTTCGTCGTCAACCTCTTCATATTCTGCATCGACAACATCGTCGTCATTTCCTGCTTGTTCTTGGCCTTGTGCTTGTTGCGCTTGTTGTTGTGCTTGTTCATAAAGCTTAGTCGATAGCGCTTGGACTTCTTGTTCAAGGGCTTCTTTTTTCGCTTTGATATCATCTAAGTTGTCTGCTTCTAATGCTTGTTTTAGAGCGTCTTTCGCTGCTTCTGCTTTTTGTTTTTCGTCTTCAGAAATGTTTTCAGCTAAGTCTTTTAATGTCTTATCTGTTTGGAAGACAAGTTGATCAGCCGCATTGCGTAAATCAATTTCTTCGCGACGTTTTTTATCAGCTTCGGCGTTTTCTTCAGCGTCTTTCACCATTTTTTCTACTTCTTCTTCAGAAAGACCTGAAGATGATTGGATTGTGATTGACTGTTCTTTGTTTGTGCCTAAGTCTTTCGCACGTACGTTAACGATACCGTTAGCATCAATATCAAATGATACTTCGATTTGTGGTACCCCGCGTGGTGCTGGTGGAATATCTGTTAATTGGAAGCGACCAAGCGTTTTATTGTCCGCGGCCATTTCACGCTCACCTTGTAAGACATGGATGTCTACAGCCGTTTGACTATCCGCTGCGGTTGAGAATACTTGTGAGTGACTTGTCGGAATCGTGGTGTTACGTTCGATTAATTTCGTTGTCACGCCACCCATCGTTTCAATACCAAGTGATAGAGGTGTTACATCAAGTAAGACAACGTCTTTCACATCACCTTGCAATACCCCACCTTGAATAGCGGCACCTAGAGCGACTACTTCATCTGGTTTACACCTTTAGAAGGTTCTTGACCCGTTTCTTTTTTGATGGCTTCTTGTACAGCTGGAATACGCGTTGAACCACCCACTAAGATGACTTTATCAATTTCAGAGTTACTTAAACCAGCATCGCGTAAAGCTTGACGCGTAGGTCCCATTGTACGCTCAACTAATTCACTAGATAATTCTTCAAACTTCGCACGCGTTAAGTTCATTTCCATATGCAATGGTCCTGCTTCGCCCGCTGTGATGAACGGAAGAGAAATTTGTGTTTGACCAACACCAGAAAGGTCTTTCTTCGCCTTTTCAGCTGCATCTTTTAGACGTTGTAACGCCATTTTATCTTTAGATAAATCAATGCCATTTTCTTTCTTGAATTCTTGTACCATATAGTCGATGATGACTTGGTCAAAGTCATCACCACCAAGACGATTATCACCGGCTGTTGCGATAACTTCAAATGTACCGTCTCCGATATCTAGGATAGAGACGTCAAACGTACCACCACCAAGGTCATAGACTAAGACTGTTTGGTCTTGGTCACCTTTGTCAATACCGTAAGCAAGTGCTGCCGCGGTTGGTTCATTAATAATACGTTCTACTTCAAGACCCGCAATTTTACCTGCATCTTTTGTTGCTTGACGCTCTGCATCGTTAAAGTATGCTGGTACTGTAATAACCGCTTTTTCTACTGTTTCACCAAGGTAGTCTTCGGCATATGATTTAATATATTGAAGAATCGCTGCTGAAATTTCTTGTGGCGTAAATGATTTACCATCTACTTCTACTTTATAATCCGTCCCCATATGACGTTTGATTGATTGAATCGTGTTAGGGTTTGTGATGGCTTGACGCTTCGCTACTTCCCCTACTTGTCGCTCGCCATTTTTAAATGACACAACAGAAGCTGTTGTACGGGCACCTTCTGGGTTAGGGATAACTTTTGCTTCCCCACCTTCCATTACTGCTACACATGAATTTGTTGTACCTAAGTCAATACCAATAATTTTACTCATAATTCATTGTCCTCCTCAAAATGTCATGTTTGTTTAAACGTTATTTACTATGAATCTGATCATTAGATCGTTGATTATTTATTGATTTACTTTCACCATAGCGGGTCTTAAGACACGGTCTTTTAAGCGATACCCTTTTTGTAAGGTCTCAACAATCGCCTGTGAGTCATACTGGTCATCTTCCACTTGCATCACCGCTTGGTGGAAATTCGGATCGAATGTTTCACCTTCTGTGTCAATTTCTTCAACCCCTGCTTGATTTAATGCCTGCATCAATTGACGATAAATCATCTGCATACCATCATAGAATGAATCAACTGATTTTTCATCCGGCTTGGTTTGAAGCGCGCGGTCAAAATTATCAACAACAGGTACGAGATCTGTTGCCAAGTCTTGTGCTTTGTATTTTAAGTCTGCGGCTTTTTCTCGTTGCGTACGTTTTCTAAAGTTATCGTACTCCGCGCTTAAACGCAGCATTTTTTCTTTTAACGCCTCATAATCTTTTTCTAACGATTGAAACGCCTCTTGACTTACCACAGCTTCTGCTGGCTCTTCTTTTTCCTCAGTCATTGTTTCTTCTGTTGTTTGATCGTCAACGATTTCTACTTCCTCTTCAGAAACGTCAACAGTTTCTTCATCAACTTGCGTTGATTTATTTTCTTCCATTCAGGAAACCTCCCTTAACTACTGTTCTTATAGCTTACTCTTAAAAAAGAGCCTACGTTTACTTGTGTTACCAATTTTTAAAAGTCTTTGTCATATCATTGGACAAGCGATCAAGTAATGAGATCACGCGCGAATACTCCATCCGTTTCGGACCTAATAACGCGATCGTCCCGATTTGTTGACCTTTAAGCGTATAGGTGGCGGTAATTAAACTGCAATCTTGCATTTCCGTCATTTTATTTTCTTGACCGATAGAAATATGAATCCCTTGGTCTTGTGAACGTAAAATGTTCGCCATCGTTTCTTCTTGTTCAATAACCGAATAGAGCGAGTGAATTTTTGCGACATCACTAAACTCTGGCTGCAGTAACATATTCGTTATACCGCCGACGTAAAGATTATTGGGCTGTTGGTCTAATAAAGCCCCTTTTAAATACTTAAACGCCGTCGCCACATCTTTGACGTAATGATCAATAATTGATGTAAGCTCGATTTGTAGTCGCTTAGGCAATTGAATAATGGGCACACCGACTAACCGCTCATTTAAAATATTGACAAGCTTTTCTAAATCCAGCGGATTAATTTCTTTTGGAATCGAAAAAGATCGGTGCTCCACATGACCTGTATTGGTCACAAGTATGGCCACTGCGGTCGTTTTTGATAAATGGATGATTTGAATCTGTTTTAATGTCGTCGCATACACTTCAGGACCTAAAATAATGGATGTGTAATTCGTCAACTCACTTAAAACATTCACTGAATTTTGAATGACTTGTTCAAATTCAACCATGCCCTGATTAAAGACACCCGAAATCGTTTGTTCATCCCGTGGTGACAAATCAATCGGCATGAGTAAATGATCCACATAATAACGGTACCCTTTTTCTGAAGGGATACGCCCGGAAGATGAATGGGTCTTTTCTAAAAAACCTAAGTCTTCTAAATCAGCCATTTCATTTCGAATGGTTGCCGGACTAAATGTTATTTCATCCTTTTTTGAGATGGCACGTGAACCAATCGGTTGAGCTGTTTGAATAAACTCATCAATGATTACCTGCAAAATTAAGAGTTGTCTTGTCGATAACATAATGATTCACCCCTGTTAGCACTCAACTCTTTCGAGTGCTAATGCTAATAATAAATTATCAAATTCGTTCCCAGTTGTCAATCCAGATGCCTGAATTTATTTGAGATATTTATTTATGTCTAAGGCATCGGGCAATAAGAAAGCTTGAAACACACTGTTACCAAACAGTTGGCCATGATCGGTCATCCGGATGGTTTCTCCATCATCTTCTAGCCATGTTTTTTCAACTAATTCGTTAATGGCTTGCTTGTATAAGGCATCATATTGAAAACCAAAGCGCTTATAAAAAACCTCTCGTTCGACACCTGAACGTTTTCTTAAACCTAAAAACATTTGCTCTTCTATTTCTTCTCTAATCGTAATGGCTTCTCGATTTAATACGGCTGCTCCGCGTTCTGTCGCTGCTTTTACGTAAGCAGGGAAAGGACGGTTATTAATGTAACGTTCGTGAGGTAAGTAGCCGGATGCTCCAGCGCCAAAACCGTAATAATATTGGTTATCCCAATAGGTTAAATTGTGTTGAGATTCAAAACCGGGTTCTCCGAAGTTGCTGACTTCATATTGGATTTTCCCGTTTTCCGTCATTTTCCGAAGCAACATTTCAAACATGTTGGCTTCTAATTCTTCTGGCGCTTTATGCAGTTTCCCTTTCATGTAGCGCTGATAAAACACGGTTTTAGGTTCAATTTGTAATGAATACGAAGAATAATGGGGCAAGTCATAACTTAAGGCCCGGTCCAATGTTTGTTCAAATCCTGCTAACGTCTGATTAGGCAGTCCGTACATTAAATCAATACTAATGTTCGTTAAGCCATGTTTTATTAATGCGTTAATATTATCATCAACATCATTGATTCGATGCAGGCGGCCAAGCTCTTCTAATAGATCATTATCAAATACTTGCACACCCATTGAAATACGATTAACCCCGTAAGCTTTCAATAGTTTTATTTTGGCTTCATTTAGATCACCTGGATTAGCCTCAAAGGTGTATTCCAAACAATCTTCGACATTAAAAAAGCGTTGAATCATCTGAAGTAAACGCTCTAACTGACGCTCATTTAACGCCGTAGGTGTTCCTCCTCCGACATAAATGGTTCGCATCGGTTGATGGTTTGTATGAATATAGTAAGCTATTTCCTGTTCAAGCGCATCAAGATAGTCATCAGCCATCTGTTCTTCGTAAAAGAACTTAGTAAAGTCACAGTAATGACAAATCTTTTCGCAAAAAGGAATATGGATATATGTGGACGTAATCATTGTTTCACTTCTTTCTACCAATAAACTCATAGGAGTTTATTATTTGTATTTAAGGCATGCGCTCTTTATCCTAGTCACATTCCCTATTCATCTTAAAAAAGTTCTCAGTTGAAGTCAAACAAAACCTCACTAACACAAGCTAGTGAGGTTTATCATTATTCATCATCCATCTGTAACACAGCCATAAACGCTTCTTGTGGTACTTCAACGGATCCGACCATCTTCATCCGCTTCTTACCTTCTTTTTGCTTCTCTAATAACTTCCGTTTACGTGAGATATCCCCACCGTAACATTTTGATAACACATTTTTACGCATCGCTTTAATCGTTGAACGAGCGACAATTTTATTGCCAACAGCTGCTTGGATAGGCACTTCAAACTGTTGACGTGGAATCAAACTCTTGAGCTTTTCAACAATTTGTTTCCCACGTTCAAATGAAAAATCACGGTGCACGATAAACGATAACGCATCAATCGTATCGCCATTGAGCAAGATATCCATCTTAACAAGTTTAGATGCTTTATATCCTACGAGTTCGTAATCAAATGAGGCATAGCCTTTCGTTTGTGATTTCAATTTATCAAAGAAGTCATACACAATCTCTGCGAGCGGAATCTCATAGACGACATTGACTCGATTTTCATCTAAATACTGCATGTCAATAAAGTCGCCGCGTTTATTCTGGCACAATTCCATTACCGGACCAACATAATCGTTAGGTACCATGACGGTTGCTTTGACGTAAGGTTCCATGACCTTTTCAATTGCTTGAGCGTCTGGCATGAAGGACGGGTTATCAATCGAGATCACGTCACCATCGGTTTTTTCAACTTGATAAATAACACTCGGTGCCGTCGTAATTAAATCAATATTAAATTCACGCTCAATTCGTTCTTGAATAATCTCCATGTGTAGTAAGCCGAGGAATCCACAACGGAAACCAAATCCTAACGCTTGAGATGTTTCTGCTTCATATTGAAGTGAGGAGTCATTAAGTTCCAAACGTTCAAGCGCCTCTCTCAAATCATTATATTTACTAGCATCAACCGGATACAACCCACAAAAGACCATAGGGTTTAATTTACGATAACCTGGTAGTGGTTCACTGGCCGGGTTATTGCTTAACGTAATCGTATCACCTACACGTGAATCACCGACATTTTTAATGGCGGCCGTTAAGTAACCAACATCACCGACTTCTAATTTATCTAACTTGACAGGTTTCGGGGTAAAGACACCTAATTCATTTACTTCAAATTCTTTACCTGTGGCCATCATCTTAATCTTATCGCCTACTTTAACCGAACCTTCTTTAATACGGACATACGCGACAACCCCGCGGTAAGGATCGTAAAGGGAATCAAAAATCATCGCCTTAAGCGGCTCATCCACATTACCGTCAGGTGCTGGGATTCGATCAACGACGGCTTCAAGAATTGATTCAATCCCAATACCTGATTTCGCACTAACTAACAACGCTTCTTCACCGTCAATACCGATCACATCCGTAATTTCTTGCTTCACTCGCTCAGGGTCTGCGCTCGGTAAGTCAATTTTATTAATGACAGGAATAATCTCCAAATCATTATCTAACGCCAAGTAGACATTCGCCAGTGTCTGAGCTTCAATACCTTGCGCGGCATCGACGACAAGAATAGCCCCTTCACATGCAGCTAAACTACGTGACACTTCATAGGTGAAATCGACGTGTCCCGGGGTATCAATAAGGTGGAAGATATACTCTTCCCCGTCTGTATGATCATATTTTAATTGTACCGCATTTAATTTAATCGTAATTCCACGTTCACGTTCTAAGTCCATCGCATCTAACATTTGTTCTTTCATCTCACGTTGGGTGAGGGCTTTTGTTTGTTCTAAAATACGGTCAGCAAGCGTCGACTTCCCGTGGTCAATATGGGCAATAATTGAAAAATTACGTACCCTTTTCTGGTCTCTTCCTTTATTCACATTACTTCACTCCTATTTTTTCGACAACAATACAGTGTTGATTATAGCAGTGAATCACCAATCATTCAATTATTTTTGACAGTTACTTAAAACCAACTGCCCACAACACGAATAATGACATCAAAAACATAAATCACACGCCACTCAATCCATTGACTGATCTCATAAAAAAGATGCGAGTGATGATTATAGACGTCGGGTCCTTGTGTGACAGCTGCCGTTGTTGTAAGCGTTAATTCTTGTTCAATTAAATATAGTACAAGCATGACCGCAATAAAAATGACGAGTTTCTTCATACTTTTTTCTCCCTCTCTTTTATGATGATTATTTAGTCAACACGGCGAGACTAGTCAAGTAAACCATTTAACGTCTTCGCAAGTTTTTCTAAGGACGCCCGACATTCTGCTAAGGAGTTATCAACACCACCGACTTCTATTAATATACTTGTTGGTGATACATCTTGATTATATATCCCGTTTCTACCACTGCCACCTAGTAATTTTACTCCTCGACTTAAACCAGGATAGTGGCTATTTAACGCATCAGATAATTGATTGGCAAACGCTTCGTTTTTATGATAATCCTGATGATCTTTACCGATAACAAACAAAAATTTCGCATGTGAGGTACCGTCGATCTCAGTTGTCGTAACCGCTCTTCGATTACTGTCCCGGTGCAAATCAAAACTAAAAGCTAAATCAGGTACTTGTTTGAGGATTTGTTCTAGCGAGCGTCTAGATACGTCATATGACTTTTGATAAGTTAAGTTCTCCGCTTTTAACACCGATTGAATATCTGTTGTATCCGTATAGAGCTGAAAACCATCGTTTTCTAATGCCTCTTCAAAAAACGGTAATAGTGACTGAATATTGGACGTGTCACTAAAGGCCAGGTTAGGTTGACTATGACCTAACTCGGGTAGAAATGATTCGCGATTATGCGTCGTATAAAGAAATATACTCGCACGCTTTTGTGTTGATGTTGTTTTGACTTTTTGCACTACCGTACGCGCATGATCTTCCGGGATGTCTTCTACTTGATAATGTGCCACCAAATAGTCATTTACAGGCCCCATCGGCTTTATTAGGGAAGTAATGAGCGGTGTTTCTTCTATCGCCGTATGAGTAGACTTAGCGAATAATGTATCTGGATTCATCAACGGTAGCTGATCAAACATCAACGTCTCCAATGATATAAAGGAACTGATAATGAATAAACCGGTGATAAATAAGCTAATAAACACGAGTTGCAAAAGATAATATGACCGTTCACTTTGGCGTTTAAGCATAGACATCCCCTTTCCTTATTACGCCTTGCTTAATCTATGCTTAACGCCTTAATCTTAGAACTGTGATGATGCCTGTCTCACATATTCAGTAATCCCTTCAGCTAACAATCGATTCAGGTAATCGATGTCTTCATCGATTGATTTTTGTGTGACGATCAAATTTCTACCTTCTTCAGTTAGTACTTCCGTCATTAATTGACGTTGGTCCTCGTGAGACAGTGAGCCAAATAATCCAAAATACTTTTTCGCTTGCTCTTTTGGTAGAGCTTCCGTATCGCCGAGGTCCCCCACATGTAAACTGCCAGAAAATAATCGCTGCCTTGGTGCATCCACTGCTGATTGGGCGCGATTAAAGTACTGTGACAACAACATCATCGCGTCATACGTAATTGTCACGGCATCAACCACCGTTGGAATACCTATACTGATGACAGGGACACCTAAATAATCTCGATCAATCGATGTACGGCGTTGACCGACACCAGAACCGGGTTGAATACCGGTATCTGTCAATTGAATTGTCCGATTCAATCGTTCGATATGGCGCGCCTTTAAGGCATCGATAAGAATCACGAGCGATGGATTGGTTTGTTCCACTACACCTTTGACTAGTTTTTCCGTTTCCATCCCTGTGACGCCCATCACGCCTGGAACAAACCCACTAACGAACGGACGAGATTTTTCAGGTAAATGTGCGGTCATATCTAAATGTCCAACGACTAGCGGACCAAGCGCATCAGGCGTGACATTTTGATTACCTAAACCAACAACGAGGATGGTTGGGTATCGCTCAGGGGAGCCAATTAACTGATTCATTGCCTGAGCGACTGTTTCAATCACACCTTGCCGATCATTGAGCGGTTGAGGCAAATGAAACGACATATATTTACCCGCTTTCTTCCCCGTCCTTTCTTCACCTATATCTGAAATCATCACTTCAGATACGTTTATATCTGCATGTATCGTTTCCTTTACTGATATGCCTGTCTCAGTCTCATCAAGGTTAGATACATTTAATACTTCATCCAATTCTAAAATTAAATCACTCGTAAATAATGGTTGGTTTTCAGAGGACTTCACTTGCTACACTTCCTTTATATTTTTTTCTAGCTTGTCCACTTCACGACTTTTTTAAAACAAAGTTGTCAAATTCAACATATTTATATTGAAAACTTTAAGAACCTTTGGTACAATAGCATCTGTTCCATGATTATTTATATGGATGTTTATAGGTGGAGGTGAAATAAACATGGCAAATATTAAATCAGCTAAAAAACGTATCCGCGTAAATGAGGATGCTCGTTTACTTAATGCACCAGTTAAAACTGAAATGCGTTCAATGATTAAGCGCGTTGAAAAATTAGTAAATGAAAACAATGTTGAGGATGCGAAAGTAGCTCTTAACGTTGCAATTAAAAAAATTGATAAAGCGGTTCAAAAAGGCATTGTGCATAAAAACAATGGTTCACGTCAAAAATCACGTTTAGTGAGAAAAGTAAACCAATTAGGTGCATAAACAACTTCAATGACCAACATAAAAAAACGATCCTCATTCGAAAAGGATCGTTTTTTGTTTGGTCATTTTTTTCATTTAGTGATACGCCTGTTTAAACCCTGACCACAGATTGATGTTTCTAGATGTTATATGACGAGCTGATAGAGCAACATTTCAAAAGCTAAACGTTTATCCATTTTTCCTTGCTTAATCGTGTAATCCGTTTCAGCACACAAATCAAGGGCTTGATATAGTTGATTAAGATTAAACCGCTTCGCGCGTGTTTCTGACATCTTAACGACATAAGGGTGTACTTTAATCTGCTGGGCAATTTGTTTTTGACTATATCCTTTTGTCAGTAACGTTTTTACTTGATAAATCGTTCGAATTTGCGAAGATAGTAAAGCTAATAAACCAATCTCTTCTTCATTTAGACGGACGAGATCTTTATAGGTGTTTATCGCTAAAGAAAGGTCACGGTTCATCACCGCATCAACGAGCGTAAAACTTGATGCTTTTGCCGAGTGAGAGATCAGTGCTTTCGCATCTTCATCAATAATCGCACCAGTCCCTTGAAATAAACTCAACTTTTCAATTTCTTTTTCTAATAATTGAAGTGAGGTCCCCACTTCTTGAATAAGTAAGTCTTCGATTCTTTTTGAAAAATCAATCTGATACTGCTGTTTAAAGTAACTAAACCATTGGCTGAGATCGCGTTCAATGATTGTTTTACATTCAAGCAGATCACCTTGCTTTTTTAATGCTTTGACGACTTTTTTCCGTTCATCTAATTTTTCATATGGCACGACAATGATCAACGTTGAAAAATCAACTGGCTGTTCCAAATAATCGATGAACCGATCAAGATCATGCTCTACAGGTGTTCTTACCTTTTTACCCGTTAAGAAATAACTCCCCTCACACACCACGATTTTATTCCCACCAAAAAACGGAAAGGTTTCTGCTTCAAGGATGGCATCGGCAAGTGGTTGTTCTTCCATGTCATAAGTAATGAGTTGCTCCTCTTTTTCTGCTTCAGTTAAGATCACGTCCACGATCGATTGTATAAGTGATTCAATTAAAAACTGTTCATCGCCATAAATAACGATCACAGGTTGTTTCGCTATTTTTTTTATTTGTTTCTTCGCTTCTAAATAATGCATATCTAAGTGTCGCTCTTTTTAGAGCTTCCCCCTCTCCGGTATGGTTACACATGCCTGGATGTTTTGTTCTCCCTCATTTAGTTTAAAGTTATTTCATCACTTTGACAAGGTAGAAACGGTGGTTCCTCACGATTATTTTTTTACGGTGGTTGTTTTGTCCCACGTATACGTCCCCTTACGTTTATGGAACCGGTAGATAACTGCCCCGTCAATATCCGTTCGAAACACGGCCACATTATAATCGTTCAGACGCTCAATAACAGCGGGATGGGGATGTTTAAAACTATTGTCTAGACCCGCTGAAATAACGGCATACAACGGCGTAAATTGCTTTAATAGACGCTCATCTGTTGAGGTTTGGCTCCCGTGGTGTGCCACCATTAATACATCCACTTGTTTATTTGGGTAGCGTTTTATAAAGACCTGTTCTTGTTGGGCCGAAATATCACCCGTTAATAAAAATGATAGCGGACCAAAGGTGGTGTGAATAACCATTGACTCATCATTTGGATCATCTTGCAGGTGAGTTGGTAAGACTACATCAAAATCATGGTGATTCATCTGGTAGCGCTGATTAGCCTCAAGTATCGTATAATCAATCCCTGGCAGGACACTCGCTTGATCAAAAAAAGCATTAATATAAATACGGTCTACTCGGAAATCCTCAATAAGAAACGGTAAACTCCCGATGTGATCTTGATGGCTATGAGATAAAAACACGCCGTTAATACGGTGAATCCCGCGGTAGTGTAAAAATGGTTTAACCACACGGGTGTAGGCTTCGTCAGTCACTTCAACATAATCGTTTCCCGTTGTCGCACCAATGTCATACAAATAGACGCCTTGTCGGTGTGGTAACTCAATCACGAGCGCATTCGCTTGTCCAATACTTAATTGTGTCACTTGGCCATAAGGATTAAGGTAAGGCATCGCTTTAATCATGCTAACAGTGAGCACAATCACCCACCCATAACGACCTGCCTTCTTGTAATCTGTTTGATCAACGGCCCTTAATAAGAGAAACAGTATAATGACATATAGTATTAAGTGAAACATATGCGGTTTACCGGTCACAAATGGTAAATAAAACAACCGATCTATCTCTGTTAAAACAAAAAATAAGCCGTTAAATGTCATGGCTAATATCCCATCAACAACAGGCAACAAAACTGGTATAAACAACGCGATAATAACCATACCAAAACAAAGCGGAATAATGAGGAATGAAAACAGTAGATTAACTAAGGGGTTTATGAATAAGCTAAACAGATTCACACTGTAAAACTTACTTAATTGAAGCGGTAACGTGATAAAAAAACTAAGAAAAGTAATGAAAGTCAAGGAAAGGAGTGGTTTATGAATACGCAATAAGATCGGTCGAGATAACACGAGGCTAAACGTAACAAGAAAAGAATACTGAAACCCTAATTGATAAAGCCAATGTGGTTTATGATCATAAGTAACAGAAAGACAAATGAGAGGGCATCAAGCGTTGACACTTTCGTTCGAATGACGAGCGCTAAATAGCCTAATAAGCCTACCAGACTTGCTCGAAACACCGATGGTGTGCCTCCAGCGATAAAGGGAAAACAAATAAACACAAGCATTAACACAAGTCGCATCGTTTCTTTACTTAAACGACCGATTCGGGATAAAAATAACGAGAGGATATGCACCATCAAACCGACATGCAGGCCAGAAATGGCTAAGAGATGCGTCAAATGCCACCGAGTGAATAGCTCTTTAAACGAGTCATCGAGTAGACTTCTTTCTCCTAACACGAGTGCACTAACTAGACCGAAAGACGTTTCACTTAGTTGCTTTTGCAACCAATCAAGAAATGTGAGTCGATACGCAAAAACTGGTGTAAAAAATGCTTCTCCTTCATAATCAATCTTTTGCGCTACGGCTTTTGCGGTCACATTTTCTGTGAGTAAATAACGATCATAGTCAAACATTCCGGGATTTTGTGGCTGTTCAGGTGATTCAAACGTTAACTGCAGGCGCAAACGTTGTCCAGGGACAAGGTCAAAATCGATTGAATCAAAATGGGTGACAAGAATATTTGACGACTGACTTTCTGGTGTGACTAAAAACCGCTGGTACGCAATTTCTTGGTGTTTCACTTGCGTCACTTCACCGATGATGGTCTCTTTAAGATCTTGTTGATATACGACAAGTGAGGGTTCGAATGCATCTGTAAATCGAAAGAAAATGACGACAAAAACACCGAGGAAGACGAGTACTTCTAATAGCGAGAGGTATCGAAAAAAAAGAAGAAAGACTAAAGAGGAAGTAACGATCATCGTTGCCAAAAGAAAGGAAACAGACATGCTTGTTAAACCGACGGTTATGAGACTCATTGGCACAAGTAAATATAATCGGTGAGTCATGTTGACACCTCACCTAGGTCGATGAGGTGTCTCTGACTACTCAAGTGTATGTACCAGTTGAAGAGCTTCGTCGTCAAGCGGGATTTTCTCCGTCTCAACTCCAGCTTCACCAAATAATTCTATCGCATACGGATGATTTTTATAATCTTTCGCATAGTATACCTTTTTAATCCCTGCCTGAATAATGGATTTCGTACACTGCAAACACGGGAAATGTGTGACATATATTTCTGATCCATCTGTCGGTACGCCAAATTTAGCACATTGTAAAACAGCATTCATTTCCGCATGTACGGTTCTCACACAATGGTTATCAATGACATAACAACCATCATCAATGCAATGAGCACTACCAGACACACTGCCATTATACCACCGGCAATTATTCGTTTATCTCTAACAATCGTCGCTCCAACCGTCAATCGCTCACAGGTACTTCTCAGCGCAATCAAGTGCGTCTGCGCCATAAAATATTGGTGCCAAGAAATTCTCTCCATATAATCCCTTCCTTTCTTATTTGTGCCTTAAGGCACTTGAATGTGATCCGAAAAATTAGCCACTGTCTTCTCACCTATTCCCTCAACTTCTGTTAGGTCATCCGGTGATTGAAACGGTCCATTGGACTCGATGTATTGAAGAATCGCTTCTGCCTTTTTCTCCCCAATGCCCGGTAAAGAAATCAGCTCATCTATTGTCGCCTCATTGATTCTTATTTTATCATGATTCTGACCCGGGTAGAGGTCCAACTTCTCTCCTTCTTCCACCTCATTTTCATGCGGCACATAAATGACCATTTCATCGTATACTTTCATCGCTAAATTCACTTGATTAACATCAGCATCATTCGAAAAGCCACCCGCATCTTCAATAACATCAAGAATGCGCATCCCCTCCGTTACACGATAGACACCCGGTTGATACACTTCACCTTTAACGTCAACATACATAAAGCTTCCAGCTTGTTTAGACGCTACACTATTTTCCGTTGCCTCTGTTTCAGCATCCGCCATCATGTGTTCTATGAGTCCTCACTTGTCTCTTCTGTCTCGAGCGGGGTTTCGATTAGCGCCTGTTCTTTTTTAGTCAAAATAAGGATTGTACCAAATAATAGTAAGATCACAAGGGCGATTACCCATTTATAGTCATTTATACGTCCCATCTCTCTCCCTTTTCAACAACCTTTCGATATGATCTCTTTACTTATAACATATTTCATTGTTCGTCAAAAGAGGGGGATAGATCTCGTAAATGCGAATATAAAAACAGAAAGGCGAATGAAATTAAATTTCACTCGCCTTTCTGTCAAAAATGAGTGTCTACAGCCTGCCCATTATTTTTTCGCAATAAAAAAGAGTCGTTCACTGTGATGTTCATCAGCCAATGTGATGGGATCTGTCTCAAAATCTTTATACACGCGAACGTCATTAAATCCCGCTTGTTTTAACAAATCGGTATAAGTCGCCATACTGTATGTTCTTTGATGATGACTTTCATCATAACGCTGATAACAATGGCCTTCTTTAATAAAGAATGTCATGTCATGAAACATCTCACCCTCAGCCTGACCACGGTCACAAAACCAAATGTAACTGTAATCATCTTGGACTTCTGAATAGATGTGATCACTCATCGACTGAACATGTGCTAAGCTATGGACATCAAACATAAATTGCCCATCTCTGGCGAGACTTTGATGAATCGCTCGAAACGCTTTTAAGACATCCTCTTTTTCCGTGATATAGTTTAAGACATCACAATAGCTCACAATCAGCGCTTGATCATTAAACCCTGCCAATTCCCTCATGTCTTGTTTTATCCACTGAATGTGACTCGTTTCAACACTTGGATCATTAGCCGCTTCAATCAGCATCTCCTCAGATAAATCAACACCCGTCATCTGGTAACCTTTTTGACTTAACCGACGGGTAATTTGGCCCGTGCCACAACCGACATCTAAAATCGCTGTGACTGGTGTTTCAAGCATTTTTTCCGTAAACGATACCCATTCGTCATACGGGGCATCTTGCATTAATTCGTCATAAAGCGCAGCTAAATGTTGGTAAGACATCGTTACGCCTCATGATTGGATGCTAACATAAGGACAGGTGCATCTCCCCAAAGGCGCTCTAAATTGTAGTAATTACGTTCTTCCTGATGAAATACATGACAGACAACATCGCCTAAATCAACGAGAATCCAACGTGCCTTATCAAAACCTTCGAGTCGTTTAACGTTGATGCCACTTTTTTCGGCTTGATCTTTTATTTCACGCGCAATAGCTTGAACTTGACGTTCATTTGACCCATCACAAATGAGATAATAATCAGCGACCGATGTTAATTCTCTCATATCCAATCCAATAATATCTTCCGCGCGTTTATCATCAGCTGCTGTTGCTGCTAGTTCTAATAAAGTTCGACTATCCAATAAAACCCCTCCTAATATAATTTCATTCATTCTTATATCGTACCGACTAAGTCATTATATAAATTTAATGTTTCTGGGTAAACCTTACGTGACTTGCTGACGAGAAAACCGATGGAATTTTTACAAGCTAAAAATACCGCTTGGTCTAAGTCATAATTAGCTACCCGTCTGACGTGTTCAATCCCAGGAATGACCCGACCTGGTTCAATATAGTCAGCTAAATAGACGATTTTTTCTAAATCTGTCATGTTGGCATGACCGGTTGTATGCCAATAAATCGCTGATTGTATCGCCCTATCTTTAATACCTAATTCAGTCTCTACTAAAATAGACGCCACCGGCCCGTGCCACAATTCATGGTGAAAATCTAATAAATGTAGTGGTAACTGGTCGCTGTCTTCAATCAGTTGTCTCATTTCATCTAACGACCGATATTTACAATAATCATGAAAAGCACTCGCAAGCATCGCTTTTTCTGGATCAACATGAAACCGTGCGGCCAACGCAAGAGCCGTTTCAACGACACGCTCTGTATGAAGATAGCGGGTCTCTGTTAAATGTGGTTTTACGAGCTAAGCGCCTGTTGTTTATTCATATAACTTGTGCTCCTTTATATACTGATACACAGCTGGTAGCATCAAATATTTACACGGTCGATTTGTCTTCATTCTTTCCCTAATAATAGACGAAGAAACGTCCATTTCAAGACTATCAACAAACTTGACTGGATACGGTGTCTCTAGCGTGTATCCTGGTCTTTTTATACCGACAAACTGAACGACTTCTACAAGTTCATCAATTGCCTGCCAGTGCGGCAAATATTCTACCATATCAGCACCAATAATAAAATAAAAGATACAATCGGGATAGGCCGCATTAATCATCGTCATCGTATCAATCGTATATGATCGCCCTTGTCTAGTGAGTTCAAAATCCTTCACTTTAAAGTGCGGGTGATGACAGGTGGCACGGGTTACCATGTCTAATCGTTTGTCACTTGAGACATTCGCTTTATTTTTATGCGGTGGAATTTGTGATGGGATAAACCATACCTCATCTAGCTCTAACGCATGAAAACAATCATCAGCAATGATCATGTGGCCAATATGAGGTGGGTCAAACGTACCACCGAGTAAACCAATTTTCTTCATCGTATCAATCCCTTAAGGTAATTGAATCGTTTTATTTTCTACTGAAGGTTTATATAGCACAATTGTATGACCAATGACTTGGACAAGTTCACTCTCAGTACCTTCAACTAATGCTACTGCTACATCATCCGTCTCTTCTAAGCAATTTTGTAAGACGGCTACTTTTATTAATTCTCGTTTTTCTAGCGCTTCGTTGATTGTTGTAATCATATTCTCATTAACGCCGTCTTTTCCTACTTGAAAAATCGGACGTAAATGATGCGCTTGTGAACGTAAAAATCGTTTTTGTTTCCCTGTTAACATCGGATTTCCTCTTTTCATTATGATTGTTTTAATTTCTCTTCAAACGCCTGAATTACCGGGCGTACATCCACATCATGTCCTGTCCATAACTTAAAGGCTAAAGCCGCCTGGTAGACAAGCATTTCATGACCATGATGGATATGGGCACCTTTTAATTTTGCTTCGGTTAGTAAGGCGGTATTAAACGGTTTGTACACAATATCACTTACAACGGCTCCTTGTTTTATCCGGTCTAAATGGATCGCTTGCGTCTTCACATGGGGCTCCATTCCTAATGACGTTGTGTTAATAATCGCATCAAATTGGTCGAGTGTCGCTTCAGCTTCACTAAAGCTGATGGCGTGATACGTTTTTTTCTTTGGTAAAGACTCAATAATCGCCGCAGCTTTTTCTACTGTTCGATTACTAATGGTAATCGACGCACAGCATTGATCATTTAATGCATGCACAATCCCACGACTTGCCCCACCTGCACCTAAAATTAATAAGCGGCTCGATGCATGAAAAAGATGAGGGTAGTGATACTTTAATGATTGCACATAGCCTTGACCATCGGTATTATAACCTGTCCAATGACCGTCTTGAATCACTACGGTATTAACAGCACCGATGGCTTTTGCTTGTGGGTCAATCGCATCTAAAAATGGAAGAATATCGACCTTATAAGGAATCGTAATATTAAAACCATCAAAATTCGATTGCTTTAAGATTGTGATGTGTTCATCAAAATGATCTGGTGATAATTCCTTCAATTCATACGTTCCTTTTCTCTCTATTTGATTGAGAAACAAACCGTGTATAAACGGAGACATAGAGTGACCGAGCGGATAGCCAATTAAAAAAAGTCGCATCATATCACCCACTTAAATAATAGCTGAACGGACACTGACTGGGACATCACTTGGTGAAGAAACAGCAATGGTCGCTGGCTCACCGGAGAGGGTAATCCATCCTAAACCTGGAAGGACAATGTCTGTTTTTTCACCAGACACTTTAAAGGTCCGCTCTTGTAGTGGTGGATATTCAGCTTTGGAACTTTCACTTGGCGGTTGTAACATACCCCCGAGGTGGTCGACATACAGTTGATCGGCTTTTTCTAACTTCGTCCGGTGGATATCAAGAGCATTAGCAAAGTATAACACAAATGGTTGGCGTTCTCCTTTGATAAAGTCAATCCGAATTAATCCGCCCACAAATAATGTTTGCTTATCATTGATTTGATACACACGTGGCTTAATTTCTTTTGTTGGCGTAATCGTCTTAATATCTTGTTTCGATAAATAGTGTGTCAATTGTTGACGGTTAATTACACCTGGTGTGTCATAAAGACTGGCGTTATGGTCTAACGGAATATCAATAAAACCTAACGTGGTCCCTGGGAAATAAGACGTCGTAATCGCCTCTTTTGTACCGGTAGACTCGTTAATTAAGTAGTTAATAAACGTTGACTTACCAACATTTGTACAACCTACCACATAGACATCTTTCCCTTGTCTATAAGCATTCATATTCGCTTTAACCTCATCGAAACCTTTACCCGTTTTTGATGAAACTAAAAAGACATCTTGGACGGTTAAACCATAATCCTTAGCTGATTTCTTCATCCATTGCTTTAACCGATTTAAATTCGTTGATTTTGGCAATAAATCAATTTTATTGCCAACAAGAATAATCGGGTTGTTACCGGTGAGTCGGTGTAAACTTTTAATGAAGCTCCCATTAAAATCAAACACATCCACAATCTTGACGACTAAACTCTTCGTATCAGCAATCTGACTGATCATCTTTAAAAAGTCACCATCTGAGTAACCAACATCTTGCACGTCGTTATAGTGCTTTAATCTAAAGCACCGCTGACAAATGATTTCCTCATTTTCTAACGCGGACGATGGGACAAAACCTGGTTTGTCCTTATTTTCTGTTTGGATCGCTACACCACAACCTTGACAGGTTAATTTTTCTTCCCTTGCCATTCAATCCAACCCCTTTTCTCTAATTTATTTAAAATAAACCGTTCAATCTTGCGGTTAAACTTGGTCGCTTTATCATCTGTTTGAAGAATAGGGACGACCAAAATCGTGTGAAAACCTGCGCGATTACCACCGAAAATATCGGTCATAATTTGATCACCAACAACGACAACTTCTTCCTTTTTTAACTGCATTTCTTTTAATGACTTACGAAAAGCCCCTTTTAACGGTTTATTTGCCCGATGAATATACGGTCGATTCAATGGGGTTGTAAAATGCTTGACTCTTTTTCTATCATTATTGGAAACGACACTCACTTTGATACCGTTACTCGCCATTTGATTAAACCATTCTTTAATCGCTACCGTTGCATTTGGTTCGTTCCAAGCAACGAGTGTATTATCTAAATCCGTAATGATCCCTTTAATATTTTTTTCTTTTAACGTTTCAGGCGTAATTTCAAAAATATCTGCTACATGTTGATCGGGTAAAAATTTTCTTAACACAGTCTCACCTCAATATTTTCATTGACTTATTTATTTTATATCCTCAATCATTTATCCGCATTTTATTTAAACTGACATTATTTTATCATAACATGACAAAAACCGTTCGACAAATCTCTTTCTTTTTTTCATTGTGGATAACTTTATCAACAGTTTACCCACTCATAAACGCTCTTATCTTCATCTTTTTTCGGCATTCGACGTATTTACCCACAACTTATCTACAAGTTTTCAACATTTTTACGTTTCTTGTCAAAATAAAGCCGATTTGATAGAGTATGAGTATCCTATATAGAAAGGCATGAAACACATGCATCGATTATCAAATGAACAACTGTTAAACACACTAAAAAAAGCATCAGAACTCTCTTTAGACAGACGGTTTATCCTCTTACTACATCAGGAAATTAAAAAGCGTCGACTGATTCTTCCAGAAGAAAAACCTTCTGCATAATTCCACCTTTTTGTCATACGTTATATTATAACGAAAATGGTGGTGATTGCATTGTCAACTTGGTTTTTTCTTCTTCACTTCCTTTTGAACAATAGCTTCTTATTTGTCACTTACGTCAAACATCAAACGTTCCCTCAACCGTTAACAAAAGACGAGGAAGCGATGTTTATTGATCAATTACTCGCAGGTGATGACCAAGCACGTGATAAACTCATTGAACATAATCTACGTTTAGTCGCCCATCTTGTAAAAAAATACGAAAAAAAACAGACCAATCAGGATGACCTTATTTCAATTGGGATTATCGGTTTAATAAAAGCCATTGATACATTCCACCCCAATAAAGGAACAAAACTTGCGACTTACGCTGCCCGCTGTATTGAAAATGAAATTTTAATGCACTTCAGACAACAAAAGAAACGATCGAAAGAAACGTCGTTAGAAGAACCGATTGGGCATGATAAAGATGGTCATGCGATAGCGTTACTCGACGTATTAACTTCTCCTACAGTTGATCTAGATGAACAGCTCCAGCAAAATAATGACCTCGTAAAAATTAAAAAATACTTCCCGCTACTTGATGACCGTGAGAAAAAAGTACTGATGCTTCGCTTTGGTTTAGGTAACCATACTGAACAAACTCAGAAAAACATCGCAAAAACGTTAAACATCTCCAGAAGTTATGTGTCACGTATCGAAAAACGCGCGTTATTCAAGTTATTCAAAGCCTATCAACAAGACATTGAAGCTAAACAAACAGATTAAATGCCATGTAAAAGCACCTGCTTTCACACGGCATGTTTACTAAGCTATTTTGGTAACGACGCGCATAATCAATTCAGCCGCATGTTTTGCTGCTTGGTCAAGATATTGATCAAACGAAACATTGGATGCTTTTCCAGCAATATCTGATAATGAGCGAATAACAACACACGGCACTTCATATTGATAACAAACTTGAGCTATTGCCGCGGCTTCCATTTCAACAGCCATTGTGTCAGGTAAATGCTCTAATACGCCATTTACCTGATCGGCATGTTGCATAAAGCTATCCCCTGTCGCAATCAGACCTTGTTTTGAATGCACCTCGTTTCTTTCTTCAATGGCTTGTTCAACCGCATCAATAAGCAGATGATCAGCAAGGTAACGCTTTGGCATACCCGGTACTTGACCATAGTCATAATCAAAGGCCCGAACATCAACATCATGATGAACGACTTCTCGACCAATAACGATATCTCCGACCGATAATGTTGTATCTAATCCACCGGCAGAACCAGTATTGATGACAGCCTTAATATCAAAACGCTCTAATAAAATCGTCGTCGCTAGTGCAGCATTGACTTTCCCAATACCTGATTTCAACAAAACAATCGGAACGTCCATTAACTTACCGACAGTGAAATCACAGTTAGCCACTTGAACTTCCTCCGTTATTGTCATATGTTCTTTTAATAAACGTACTTCTTCATCCATAGCACCAATAATTCCTATCATTCATTCGTTCTCCTAACTATCATTCTAAATTGTTCTCAGCTGAATCACTTGATTCAGACGCATCATTTGCTTGCTCATCGTTCTGTGACTCGGGCTGGCTAGAAAAGCGTGACATTTGATCATGTTCTATTAGTAAATCAACACGTGTCGGTGTATAGCCTTCACTTTCTACCCATTCAATCAACACGCGAAAATGTTCCTGTGTGGCACGGTCCGTAAAGGTAGCCGACACTTTATTCGGGCCATTACCACTCACCCACAAGTACTGCATCGCCTCAGACTCTATCCCTGTCGCCAGTGTGGCCGCTTGTAACATTTCTTCCCAGTCTTTTGTCTCTTGTTCAAAACTGATGGTATGAGGTTCGGCTTGCGTTGTTGGTACCGCATCCCAATCCGCTTGATAACTTGAAAGCACATTGTCTTCTGTTGACTCAACAAAAGTTAAGTCATAATCATCTGGATTTTTAGGTGCATCCGTTGTCTCGCTATCTGATGCGTCTCGGTCTTCTGTATCAGTTTCATCCTCACCAGTGACCTCATCCGCTGCCGTCTCGTCATTGGTGTTATCTTCGACTGGTTCATCTTCCGCTAAGTCATTAAGATCTTCTTCATCCGTATGGTCATCTACAGGATTATCCGTCGTTTCCTCAGTAGCTTCATCCTCACTAAACATGATTTGTGAGATAATCGGCGCACTAATGACCGATAATAAAAAGACAACGAGAATGCCTATTAAAATAACAAGCCAACGCTTATTTTTACGCTTCTTATTGAGACGTCTCGTTCTGCTGAATACAATATCATCTTCCACCGTATGTAGCCTCCCTCATCATTATTCTATTCTCTTAGTATACAATAGTTCTTAGGTATGCGCTATAAAACAAAAGAAAAAGTGACTTTCTAAACCTTTCATAATCAGCATCTGATGACTGTTTACTTAAGAAAGAGAAAGCCACTTACTTTTCTATTATTTTACTTCAGTGATACGAACACGCATGTCGCCACCAGGTGTTGGCACATTAACTTCTTGACCGACTTCACGGCCAAGTAAACTTTTGGCGATAGGTGAATCATTTGAAATCTTACCTTCAAACGGATCAGCTTCTGCACTACCAACAATGGTATATTCTTCCTCGTCACCATCTGGTAATTCGATAAAGGTAACCGTCCGTCCCATTTGAACCGTCGATTGGTCACTGTCATCGTTTTCAATGATAACAGCGTTACGAATCATCGTTTCTACTTGGGTAATACGCGACTCAACAAAGGCTTGATCGTCTTTTGCTGCATCATACTCTGAGTTCTCAGATAAGTCCCCAAAATCACGGGCAATTTTAATACGTTCAACAACTTCTGGACGTCGAACGGTTTTTAAGTGTTCTAATTCTCGTTGTAACTTTTCTTTTCCTTCTTCGGTCATATAATAACTTTTTTCTGTAGCCATGACTAACTCTCCTTTTAATACCATTCACATATTTGTCTCTATAACGTTATGCTAGCCTTTTATCAATTATGAACAAAAGACTATTAAAAATCATACTAACGGATTCTCGTTGATATTTCAATAGGTTTTTACATTTCTTTCATAAATTTTGAAAGCGCCCAGCATTATTTGTGTTGTTTTGACAAAATGGTTTCAATCTTTGTCGCCATAATATCAATTGCGACATGGTTTTCACCACCTTCTGGAATAATCAAATCTGCATAGCGTTTGGTCGGTTCGGTAAACTGTAAATGCATCGGTCTTACAACCGACAAGTACTGTTCAATAACCGAATCAATCGTACGTCCACGTTCATTAATATCACGTAGTAACCGGCGAATAATACGTAAATCTGCATCAGTATCAACAAAAACTTTAATATCCATTAAGTCTCTTAACCGTTCATCCTCTAGCACAAGAATACCTTCTAAAATAATAACGTCTTTAGGCTCTACAAGCATCGTATCATTTGAACGTGTATGACGTTTAAAATCATAAATAGGTTTGTTAACTTCCTCATGATGAAGCAACTGATGTAAGTGCTCTACTAATAAATCGTTATCAAAAGCAAACGGATGATCATAGTTTGTTTTTAAGCGTTCTTCAAATGGTAAATGTGATTGATCTTTATAATAAAAATCTTGTTCAATGACTAAGACAGACTTATCTTCGAAGCGGTCACAAATCGACCGAGTGACCGACGTCTTACCTGAACCTGATCCTCCAGATACCCCAATAACAATCGGTTTACTACGTTCATTCTCCATACTTCCAGACCCCTTTATTGATATTTTTTCTCGCATTTTTTCATTCATTTATGTGTCGCGTTGTTATGGCCACACCGTCCCCGACAGGAACAATAACCGTCGTAAACCCTTCAAGTTGGGTGAGCCACTGATTATATCGATCAATTTTTTGAGACAGTTTAGCTAAGCGTTTACTCGCAACACTTGCATCTGAGACATACCCTTTGAATAAGACGTTATCTGTAATAATCATCGCTTGGTCCGTCAGGTTCGTTGTAAATGTTTCAAAGAAACGTTGGTATTGGCCCTTAGCCGCATCAATAAACACGAGATCGTACGGTCCTTTACTATTTAACTGATCCGCTAAATCAAACGCATCACCATGCAAAATCTCTACTTGTTGATGTTGGTCATATTGGTGTATATTTTCTACGGCTGTTTTAAAGCGTTCGTCGTCTCGTTCTACGGTAACGACGCGAATATTGGCATGAACACTTGCCATCTGTAGCGCTGAGTAACCAATTGCCGCACCAATTTCTAAAATACGCGTCGGTCGATGAAGGCGAATTAATTGTTTTAAAAAAGCTATCCCATCAGGTTCCATAATCGGAATATGTTGCGCTTTAGCTTCACGCTCCATGACGTTAAACGGATAGACCGATGGTATGGTTAATCGTTTAATATAGTCAAAAACATGTGCATCCATATGTGATCACCTTCCTTTATACACAGAGAAAATCAGGGAACACATTTCCCTGATTCGCTGTTTAAATATCACGATCTAAATATTCATTTGCTTTTCTGCGGTGCTCTTCAAACGTTTCAGAGTAATAAATCTCACCATCCGCCGCGACAAAGTATAAATAATTTGTGTCGCTTGGATTAATCACTGCTTCCAATGAACTCTCACCAAAGTTTGAGATGGGTCCAACGGGAAGTCCGTACACACGATAGGTGTTATAAGGTGAATCAATTTCTAAATCAGAGAATAACACACGATCTTTATGTTCCCCTAGCGCATAAAGCACGGTCGGGTCTGTTTCAAGTCTCATACCTTCTTCTAAACGGTTATAAAAGACACCCGCAATCATTTGACGTTCTTCTTCATTTCTTGCTTCACGTTCTACGAGTGAGCTAAAGGTAAAGATTTCATGGATAGAGAATTGTTCTAATCCGTCAATTTCCGCAAAGTAATTGAGTAACACATCTTCCGTTTTATCAAGCATTTGTTCAATAATCGTTTCCATTGACGGCTCATCTTCATACATTGGATACGTTGCCGCAAATAAATAACCTTCAAGCGGGTAACGAATATCATCATCTAAAATCGTCTCCGACAAAATACTTGGATACTTTTCAATCAATGATTGAATGTAGGCCTCATCTGTCATCAAATCTAAAAATGCCTCTTCATCAATATTCACGTTATTACTAAGCAACGTCGCTATTTCTTCAATCGTGCGACCTTCTGGAATCGTGACAAAAAATTTCGCTTCTTCAACGATACGACCAGACTGCAATTCATTTGAAACCTCAGCTAGTGTCATACTTGGTGACAGTGTATAATCACCTGCTTGAAAATCCGTTACGTTATTAACTTTAATGTAAATACGATACATTAACGCATTATTAATGACACCATTATCTTCTAAGATCTCCGCGATCGCCGATGATGACGAACCTAAAGGAATCGTTACTTGTACTTCCTCCATACTTGACTCATCAACCGGACTTAGTCCGTCCATAATATAATCATAGGCAAACTTTCCACCAAAACCAAACAGAATAATGAATACAACTATCGATACAACGACGATTCTTCTCGTTATACTCGCTTCTTTTGCTCGATTTAAAAAGTTATGATGCATTTTCTGCTTCGTTTGTTCAAACGTATGCTTGACGCTATTATTATCTTGATTATCTTCGTTTATTTCTTTTGAATTATTTTGGTTATCTTCAGTCACCTGCGTCCCTCCTCATCTGATACATTATACTAAAACCCGACGCATTTTTCCACAGCTTTCTCTTATTTACTTTTAGCGCCTGTTGTTTGTTCTAACGTATTCATGACTAAAGACGCAAAGATATTGGGTGATGTTACATTTTTCTAACAAAAGCGAAAAACATACAAAGTCAGCGAATCGACTTTGTATGTTTTGACCTTTGTTTTTAATTATAGATCCATCTGGTCTACAAGTGTATTAAATGTTTCTTCGACAATATCCCATTCTTCATCTGATTCGATTGAGAATAACATTAAATCATCTTGATTGTCTTTTTCTTCATAACGGAAGACAAAGACTTCTTGTTCTTCATCCTCTGATTGCTCGACTGGCACAACCGCGACGTATGATTGATTGTTTTCCTCGATGTCAAAAGTGAAAATCACCTCGTAAAGATTTTCTTCACCGTTTTCTCCAGGAATGATAATGCGTTCTTCTTCAATTAAAGCCATATTCTTTGACCTCCTTTATATTCATTGATTGTTACTTTGAGTCAAGGTAACCTTGTAAAATCATCACGGCCGCCATTTTATCAATGACCTTTTTCCGCTTCTTGCGACTGACATCAGCTTCTAATAACACGCGTTCGGCTGCCATTGTTGATAAGCGTTCATCCACATCACCGTTGGCAGTTGAAACGTCTCTTCTATATGTTTTTGATAGTGAAGTGCCTTTTCACCACGGTCCCCAATATCATTGTTCATATGTTTAGGCAAACCAATCACAACTTCAGAAATCTCATGTTCTTGAATTATTTGCTTTAACTCTTCATCGGCTGATGTTATGTCTTCTTCATCCCACCGAATCGTCTTAATTCCTTGCGCTGTCCACCCAAACATGTCACTTACCGCAACACCGATTGTTTTCGAGCCGACATCTAAGCCCATTTTTTTCATATTATACCTCTTTATGTTGATCGATAAAATCTTTGACTAACACTTCAATGAGTTCATCACGGTCGAGGCGACGAATAAGGTTTCGCGCATCCTTATATCGCGGAATGTAGGCCGGGTCACCTGAAAGTAAATAACCAACAATTTGATTAATCGGGTGATAACCTTTTTCCTCTAATGCGTGATAGACAGTTAACAAGACGTCTTTGACATTTGTTTCAACTGGCTCCTCTGAGAAATTAAATTTCATCGTCTGATCCATATTCTCCATACTAACACCTCGTCCTTAACTGAAGTTTTCTAAATGACGTAAATCTTACTTACGACCATTATACCGTTAATGTGGTCTATTTAACAAGTTATCCGAGTGAAGAAATCATTGTTTTTACTTCTTGTAACGCCTCTTGTACTTTTTCAGGCTCTTTCCCACCTGCTTGCGCCATATCTGGACGACCGCCACCGCCGCCACCGCAAACGGTCGCTGCTTGTTTAATTAACTTACCTGCATGGTAACCTTTCTCAACAAGATCTTTTGAAACCCCACTCGCAAATTGTACTTTTCCATCATTGACGGCCGCTAAGAGAATAATACCTGACGGTAGTTTTTGTTTTAAATCATCGACCATTGAGCGGAGTTGATTCATATCTGAGACATTCACTTGTGCAATCAAACAATCAACGTCATTAATTTGTTCAACTTTGTCTAAAATATTCTTCGCTTCATAGCTCGATAATTTTTGTTGGTAGGCATCGTTCTCTTTTTGTAGTTGTTTCATATCTAGAAACAGTTGATCAAGTTTTTCTGGCACGTTTAATGGCTGTGCTTTTAACTTTTCACCTGCTTGTTTTAAAGCCACTTCTTGTTTATTAACAAACTGATAAGCACCTTTTGCCGTCACCGCTTCAATTCGGCGTGTACCAGCACCAATACCAGATTCAGCCACAAGTTTAAATAGTCCGATTTCTGCGGTATTCGTGACATGGCAACCTCCACATAGCTCTAGGCTATAGTCACCGACTTTAACAACTCGTACAACGTCACCATATTTTTCACCAAAGAGCGCCATTGCCCCCATTTGTTTCGCTTCCTCAATTGAACGGTTGGTAATCTCAACCGGAAGTGAGGCCCAGACTTGTTCATTCACTTTTGTTTCAATTGCTTGAAGCTCTTCAGATGATACCGAACTAAAATGCGAGAAGTCAAAACGCAACCGATCAGCACTAACAAGTGACCCTGCTTGATTCACGTGCGTACCTAAGACATCTTTTAATGCTTGATGTAATAGGTGTGTGGCGGTATGATTTTTCTCAATCAATAATCGACGTTCACGGTCAATTTGTGCCGTTACAGTCTCATCTAATTGAAGCTCACCTTCAGTGATTTCGATCAGGTGAAGGTGTTGCCCTTTCGGTGCTTTTTTCACTTCTTTAACCGTCGCTTTAAAGTGATCATTATAAATCACGCCTAAGTCTGACTGTTGACCGCCACTTTCTGCATAAAACGGTGTTTCAGCTAAAATCACAAACGCTTCCTCTCCGGTGACTTGATCGACAAAGGTTTGATTTTCAATCATCGCCACAACCGTCGTGGTGATTTCGTGGGTTGTATAACCGACAAACGTACTGTCTTTTGTTAGTTCACTAAAGACACTGTCTTGGACTTGCATGGAATCCACTTTTTGACGCGCATTACGTGCGCGTGCTTTTTGTTTTTCCATCTCTACTAAAAAGCCTGCTTCATCAATTGTAAAACCTTGTTCATGCGCATATTCTTCCGTTAATTCTTTCGGGAAACCGTACGTATCATACAACTTAAAGACATACTCACCTGGCACAACCGTTTCATTGCTCTTCGTTTGTTGGTCAATAATGTCAGACAGAATAACTAAGCCGTCATGTAATGTTTCATGGAAGCGTTCTTCTTCCGTTTGAATCACATTCATAATAAAGTCTTGTTTTTGTTTTACTTCTGGATAAAAGGCTTCCATAATAGAAGCCACTGTAGGAACGAGTGACGCCATAAAAACTTTATCGATGCCAAGTTGCTTACTAAAACGAACTGCGCGTCTCAATAACCGTCTTAACACATACCCACGACCTTCATTAGAAGGTAAGGCACCGTCACCGACCGCAAAACTAACCGTACGAATATGATCACTAATCACTTTAAAGGCTGTATCCGTTTCTTTGTTGTCACCATAATTAACGGTGGTTAACTTTTCTACTTCTTTAATAATCGGTAAGAATAAATCGGTTTCGAAATTTGTTTCCGTCCCTTGGATGACACAAATCATTCGTTCAAGTCCCATCCCCGTATCAATATTTTTCTTCGGTAGTGGTGTATACGTGTCATCAGGATTATGGTTGTATTGAGAAAACACTAAATTCCAAATTTCTAAATAACGATCATTTTCCCCGCCAGGGTAAAGTTCAGGATCATTTAAATCATTGCCATAAGCTTCCCCACGGTCATAAAAAATTTCCGTGTTAGGTCCACTTGGACCTTCACCGATATCCCAGAAATTTTCTTCTAAACGAATAATCCGCTCTTCTGGTAGTTTAATGGTATCCTTCCAGTAGCGGAACGCTTCATCATCTTCTGGATGCACGGTGACTGAAATTTTTCTGGGTCAAAACCAATCCATTTATCACTCGTTAGAAATTCCCATGCATACTCAATCGCTTCTTCTTTGAAATAATCACCAATCGAAAAGTTACCTAACATTTCAAAGAACGTATGGTGACGCGGCGTGTAGCAACGTTTTCAATATCGTTTGTTCGAATCGATTTTTGCGCGTTCGCTAGACGCGGATTAGCAGGCATGACGCGTCCATCAAAATATTTTTTTAACGTTGCTACACCGGAATTAATCCATAGTAACGTTGGATCTTCTTGTGGGATAAGTGAGGCACTCGGTTCAATCCGGTGGCCTTTTGATTCAAAGAAATCTAAAAACATTTGTCTTACTTCACTTGAGGTTAATGCTTTCATCTGTGTTCGCTCCTTTATTAATCATTACTTATATACAGCCATTTATTGCTAACGATAGGCAATATAAAAACTCCCATCCCTGCAATATCTTGCAGGGACGAGAGTTATCTTCGCGGTACCACCCTGATTATAGCTAACGCTATCACCTTTAGTGAATGATAACGGCATTCAACCGGTAAATGGTTAATTTACACTCAAAACGAGCTTCCATACCTCTTCATTTCGCTCACCTTACAGCCTAAGGGTAAGCGTCTCTTTAAATGGGCTGATATGTACTCCTGTTTCTCGACGTTTTTTTCTATCGTTTCACCCGATATTATAGAGAATCTTTTTGCCGCTGTCAATCGATAGTCTGATGAGTTGTTCCAGCTGGTGAAAATGTCATGTCTGATGAAACCTCTAGGTGAAGGTCACCTTCCTCATCTATCATATAGCCATACCATCGGTCTTCCACAACTTTAAACTCTAAACAGCATTCCATACAATAATAATGTTTAGTGGAAATTTCACCTAAACTTAAGTGCTGGCAGTAAAAACACCGCATACACGTCACCTCTTTTTTTGATTCAGTGTAGCCAAATCAAGGGGACGTTTATACATGCGTTCTGCTTTTTTATCCTAATCTTACATAAAATCAAACGGTGAGACGTCTTCATCGCCTAAAGCTTGTTCTTCTAAATCTTCTTCTAAACGTTCACGGTAGTCTTTATCGGTAAAAACACCCGTTAAACGTTCGATAAGTGTTGTATAACGTTCATTCGTGTCAATCGTGGTGACGCCCTCTAAAAAGGCTGCTTGGTCCCCGCAAATAATCAACGACTGTTTTGCTCGTGTCATTGCCGTATACAATAAGTTTTTCCTAAGCATTCGCCGGTAAGCACGGTCAACAGGCATGACGACAATCGGAAATTCACTCCCTTGTGACTTATGGATCGAAATACAATACGCATGGGTAATATTTAATAAATCCTGCCGGGTATAGGTGACATCATCCTCTTCAAAGGTGACAATTACTTGGTCTTCCCCGTCAATATTTTCATTTTCTCTAAATATGGCGGTTATTTTACCAATATCCCCGTTAAACACATTGTCTTCCGGTTGATTAACGAGCTGAATCACTTTATCACCGGTTCGAAACACGGTATCTTTCGTATGCAGTTCACGCGCACCTTTACGCTTAGGATTCACAACCGACTGGATGCGAGCATTTATTTCATTAATGCCGACATCCGTCTTATACATCGGCGCTAAAATTTGAATATCTTGAATATCAAATCCCCGCTCAATCGCCCGAATCACAATCGTTTCAATGGAGTGCAACAACTGGTGACGCTGACACGGGATAAAGTTGAAATCACTCGCTTTAGTTAAATCCGCTGCCGTTAATTCATCATGTTTAATTTGATGCGCCAATGTAATAATTTTCGATCCTTCTTTTTGCCGGTATACTTCATCAAGTTTAATTTGTGTCACTTGATGACTATGTAATAAATCACTTAACACCTGTCCAGGTCCTACAGACGGTAACTGGTCCTCATCTCCAACCAGTAACACTTGCATCGAAGATGGGATCGCTTTAAATAATTGATTGGCTAGAAAGATATCGACCATCGAGAATTCATCAATGATGATCATTTTACCCTCTAATGGATTGTCTTGCGTTTTTTCAAAGTGTTGATGCCATCCCAACCGAGTAAACGGTGAATCGTATAGGCAGGTAAGCCGGTCGATTCGGTGATTCTTTTTGCGGCCCTACCGGTAGGGGCGGTGAGTATATACGGAAATTCACTGCGCTTCGCATAATCTTGTAACTTCATACTCACATCATTCAGTTCGCTATACGCTTTTAAAATCCCTTTAATGACCGTTGTTTTCCCTGTACCAGGTCCACCGGTTAAAATCATCACTTTCGTCATGAGTGCTTGTTTAATCGCTTCGTATTGAACTTTGCCGTAGGTCAAGTGTTCCTCTTCTTCTACTTCACCGACGACCTTTAATAAATCCGCTTCAACAATCGTCTCTTCTACTTCCAGCTCACTGATGCGCTTGAGTTGTGTCGTTAGTCCTGCTTCAGCATAATAACTGACGGGTAGGTAAATCCGGTCTTGTTCTTCAACTAAATACTCTTCTTCTGCCATTTCAACTAATTCTTTCATCAACATCTCGTCGGTGATATCATACCGACGCGCTTCCAGTAAGCGATTGACCTTCTCTCTTATTAAATCTTTTGGTAAAAAAACATGCCCGTCATTTAATGATTCATTCAGGACATAAAGAATTCCGGCTCTGATTCTTGACGGGTGATTTAAGCTAATGCCACGATCAGTCGCAATTAAATCCGCCCGGTGAAAGCCAAAACCTTCGATATCAAATACGTATTGATACGGATTTTCTTCTAGAATGTTAATGGCTTCATCTTGATAATGTTGATAAATCTTTTGCGCCAGCTTTAAACCAATCCCGACCTTTTGCAAGGCAACGACAACCGTGTCAAACCCTTGATATGTCTTTAATCGCTCGACTAAAATCGTCCGGCGTTCATCATTTAAACCTTTAATATCTTTTAACACATCGGGCGCGCGAATGATTTTATTAATCGCCCCTTCACCAAGCGCTTCCACAATCCGACTCGCTGTTTTTTTTCCGATTTTAGGAAAGAGATCACTCGACAAATAACTGACGAGCCCTTCCTCTGTCTTTGGCACATACCGCTCGTAGTGATCGACATGATACTGCTCACCAAATTTTTTATGATGGACAAACTCCCCGTAAAAGACATAGGCTTCACCAGGAAAGATTTCACCAAAGTAGCCTTTTACAACGAGTTCATCCTCATCAAATGCTTCGTTCGTCTTTAACACTTTTATTTTAGCAATGGAAAAGTGTTCGGCTTGATTGGTATAAATCGTATAAATCAATTCTCCACGAATATACTTCGTTTCTTCTGACACGTCCACCGCCCACTTTCTTACTGTTGATCTAATATTTGTTCAATCTGCATCAAGGTGCCTTGCGCAAGCGTATGTTCCGGGTCTAAGTCAAGGACACAGTTTAAATCTTTGATAGCTTCATCTGTTCGCTCTAAAAATAAATCACAGAGGGCGCGGTTATAAAGCGCATCTGCATGCGTCGGGTGACTCTTATAAACCCCATCAAATACACGATACGCTTCGTCTAATTGAGAAAGCTCTGCTAAAGCGAGCCCATACTGCATCGCAATATCACGATCATTTGGACTGAGCTCACTTGCATGCATAAGAAATGGAAGGGCTAGCTTAAAATCATCTCTTTTTAGGTGTGAGAAACCAATCATAAAATAAACATCCGCTTCAGTTAAACCTAAATCAATCGCTTCTGTATATTGGCGAATCGCTTGTTTATATTGCGCTTTTTCAAACAAGAGATTGCCAAGTCCGTAATATGCCGTTGCGGCTTTTGGATCAAGCTCAAGTGCTTTTTCATAAAAATCTTTTGCGCGCACGTCTTCATTAAGATGCGCTAACACATGGCCAAAGTTAATGTATCCGACTGGATTATCAGGTTCCGCTTCAATCGCATCGTTGAAAGCTTTCACAGCCATTTCATAGTTCTCATCTTGCATGTATTTAATGCCTTGTTCAATATAAGTCATATCGGACTCCTTTCTTATATTCTTTATTATTAACCTAAATAATCGAGGCGCTTGCCGTCTTTATAGACCTCATCAATCGTCGCCCCACCTAAACACACTTCATCTTGATAAAAGACGACCGCTTGACCCGGTGTAACGGCCTTTTCTTCTTGGTCAAACACGACATGAAGGTTGCCATCTGGTAATTGCGTCACCGTGACACCAGAATCTTTTTGACGGTATCTAAATTTCGCGGTTGCTTTAAATGTTGTTTCCTCAATCGGATTGACAAAGTTCACCTCAGAGGCAAGTAAAGCATCTGATGATAAGTACGGATTATGTTCACCCGCTTCAACATAGAGAATATTGTCATTTAAGTTCTTCCCAACAACAAACCAAGGGCCACCTGGACCACCAATACCGAGTCCTTGGCGTTGACCAATCGTATAGTACATCAAACCATCATGTTCACCTTTATCTACACCGTCCATCGTTTTGATCCGACCAGGTTGAGCGGGTAAATACTCACTTAAAAACGTTTTGAAATCACGTTCACCGATAAAACAAATACCGGTACTGTCTTTTTTCTTTGCGGTCGCTAAGTCATGTTCTAACGCCATTTGTCTCACGTCTTTTTTGGGTAAATGACCGAGTGGGAACATCACTTTTTCTAACACGTCATGTGACAGTTGATTTAAGAAATAGGTTTGATCTTTATTATCATCCACCCCACGCAACAATTCGATTTTACTATTCTCTCGTCTCAGTTGCGCATAGTGACCCGTCGCTACATAATCGGCTCCAAGCGAAAGCGCGTGGTCTAAAAAGGCTTTAAACTTAATTTCTTTATTACACATCACATCAGGATTTGGTGTGCGACCTTTTTTATATTCATCTAAAAAGTAGGTAAACACTTTATCCCAATATTGTTGTTCAAAGTTAACCGCAAAATACGGAATATCCAGTTGATTACAGACACGTATCACATCTTCATAATCTTCTGTCGCCGTACAAAAGCCATCGTCATCGGTATCATCCCAGTTTTTCATGAAAATACCGATCACATCATAGCCTTGTTGTTTCAATAGTAAAGCCGTCACGGAAGAATCCACGCCACCACTCATACCGACAACAACGCGGGTATGTTTATTATTACTCATAATTATCTGCTCCTTTATCATATTTAGTTAATATTAAATACCCAGAAAAAAGCACTAAAACATTTACATTAATTGGAAATCGTCTTTAATTGTTGAATTTTTTCTCTTATCTTAGCAGCTTTCTCATTCCTTGATGTATCTTCATACATCATTGCTAATTGATTCATGGTAATAATGTTATTTGGATCTATCTCCAGAGATTTATTGTAGGTTTCTTCAGAGCGATGAAAATCTTCTGTTTTCCAATAATAATAACCTAATAGCTGTAAGGCTTTACTATCCCCAGGGTAAGAATTTGTATATGCCTCTAGTTCTTTTAATCTAACATTTGGATTTTTTCCGCTTTCAATTGGATTTGTCTTGCTTTGCATCGTTAATATTTCCTCTATACCCTCTATTGATATTCCAACTTCATCCTTAAACGCTTTATAGAATTCTTTTTCTTGTGTCTCTAACATTATATTTCTAACAGAATCGTCCTCACTTATTTCAATGACTTTAAGTAGTGCGATGTGACTTTGTAAATAAGACGTATCATATTTCATTTTATTATTCATTTTTTTGAACTTATTAACTTTCCCTAAAAATATTGGTGACGTCTCTACACCAAAATAGTCTTCACTTAACTTTGCAATTCCTTCGATAAACCATACAGGATAATTATCAAAATTCAAATTGTTTTCTTTACAAAATGAATGTGTTTTAAAGTGGACATATTCATGAGAAAATACATCTTCTATATTTTCCACAGATATATGAATAACTAATCCATCGTATACAGCTAACCCTTTATGATTTGACGGTATTATTTCTTTTGTTTTTGTTTTAAATTCCTCCATAGAGGCGTACAAAATTAGTTCAAATGAATGCTCATCTCCTCCAAGAGATATGTCGGATAACATTTTATCCATTTGAGTTACAGAACGACTTATTTCCCGCTCTATTTTCTGAGTATCGTTAATATTAGTATAAATATATCCATCTGTAGAACCTACTAATTTCTTATTATATTTCATTTCACTAATAATATCGTTTACTTGACCCTCATATTGACTATCAGCTTTTCCTTCGAAATAATTAGTAATTTTTTCAATTGTCGAGTTGTCCATAATATGATGTTGTATGCTATCTAACAGAATAATTGCTAAAAATATAATAATTATAAATCGGCATATCTTTTTCATACACCCTCCATTTAATTTACTAACCCGAATCAACTTCTACAATTATGCACTTTTACCAAAAACCTACAAATAAATGAATAAAAACCAAAATCATCATATTCACGCTTTTTATTCAGATAGCTTTCTTAACCGTTCAATTGTTTGTTTGACACGCTTTGTAACCTCAATCATCGCCTGTTCTGTATGATGAAGACCAAAACTAAATCGGATCGCACTCAACGTACGTTCATCTTGTTCACCGTACATCGCCTTTAAGACATGTGAGGACGTCATCGCCCCCGCCGTACATGCGCTACCCGATGAAACAAACACCCCGTCTAAATCTAAATTCATTAACACTTGCTCAATGCGCGTACCTAAGAAACTCACATTACAAATCAGTGGACTAACCTTTTTCTCATCACCATTGATGACAATGTTATCGATGGTTGTTAGCTCTTGTTCAAATAGTGCTTTTAACTGTTTGAAACGTGCCTGACGGTTTAATTCTTCACCTAAAAATAGTTCAACCGCCTGTTTAAACCCGGCGATACCGGGTAAGTTCTCGGTTCCTGGACGACGCTTTCGTTCCTGATCGCCCCCAAAAAAGAGCGGCTGCAATTTAACCTCTCGGCGTTTATAAAGTGCCCTATCCCTTTTGGTCCGTTAATTTTATGAGCGGTAACGGTTAATAAATCAACGTGTAACGCCTCCACATCAAGTGGCATAATACCGTATGCTTGGACCGCATCGGTATGAAATAACGCTTGATGGTCTTCTAACAGCTCACCCATCGCTTTGATCGGTTGAATCGTTCCGACCTCGTTATTCACCATCATGACAGAGACAAGAATCGTTTCGTCTGTCAGCGCCTCTTTTACAGCCTCTACCCCCACAACACCGGTTTCATCTACCGGTAAATAGGTCACAGTAAATCCAAGCGTTTCTAAGTAGTGACAACTATCTAACACCGCATGGTGTTCAATGGCTGAGGTAATAATATGTTTCCCTTTGTCTTGATGTTTTAACGCTGTACCGATGATCGCTAAGTTATCCGCTTCTGTTCCACCACTTGTGAAAATAATGTCTTTATCATTTGCCCCGAGTGACTTGGCAATGACCGTTCTTGCTTCATCTACTATTTTTCTTGACAGCCGCCCCAATTGATGAATACTTGACGGATTACCAAAGGCTTCAGTTAAAGCGTTGGACATTGTTGATGCGACATCCGGATGAAGCGGGGTAGTCGCCGCATGGTCAAAATATAAAGCCTCCATCTTCTTCATCCTCTCTCTTAAATATAGAACATATACGGTTCATTTTCTCCTGTTTCTTTATAAGTAGCTAAATCATCGAGTGTTGTTGTATCTAAGACATTTTTAACCGCATCACGAATCTGAATCCATAGGTGTTGTTTTTCTGGACTTTCGTCTTCGATTCCTTCAACTGGGGTAATCGGTCCTTCTAATATACGAATCACATCACCAGCCGTAATCTCATGAGCCGGTTTTGCGAGTTTATAACCACCATAGGCGCCTCTCACGCTTTTTACAAGTCCAGCATTGCGTAAGGGCGGGACTAACTGTTCTAAGTAATGCTCACTTAAGTCATGTTCTTCTGCAATCTTTTTTAAAGACACCGGGCCTTCTCCGTAATGTTTACTTAGGACAATCATCACGGTTAACCCGTAACGTCCTTTCGTTGAAATCTTCATCGATTAACACTCCTAGTCGTTTGTTTCTGTTGTCATTATATCATGAAGACGCTTCGACTTGCCATGTCTTCGAACTCATTAAACAGTTCACTATATTAATTCCTACAAATGTAGTATATTTTATATGAAACCGTCATACGACGTCAAGTCATTCGAAATGAAGCAGAAAATTTTGTATTAAAGGAGTTTTTACATGGCCACACAACCTCTCGCCTATCGCTTAAGACCTGAACACATGACAGATATAATCGGACAACAACACTTGATTGGGGAAGGAAACATGATCCGCCGTATGGTTGATGCCAATCGTTTAAGTTCGATGATTCTATACGGTCCACCAGGTACCGGTAAAACATCGATGGCAATGGCGCTCTCAGCGACACTCGGATTACGCTACAAAGTATTAAATGCGGTGATTGATAAAAAGAAAGATATTGAAATTGCGATTGAAGAGGCAAAAATGCACGGTAACCTCGTGGTGATTATGGATGAGGTGCACCGATTAGATAAAGCCAAACAAGATTATTTACTGCCGCATGTTGAAAGTAACCTCATCACATTAATTGGCTGTACGACAAGTAACCCTTACCACGCCATCAATCCGGCGATTAGAAGCAGAGTACACCTATTTGAACTACAAGCCCTTACGAAGACGGATGTATTAGATGCCTTGAACCGGGCCATTCATGACCGGAAAAAAGGCCTTGGCGAGATGCCGCTTCAAGTAACCGATGACGCCCTTCTTCATTTTGCGGACAGTTCAAGGGGTGATTTGCGTGCCGCTTTAAACGGGTTAGAGCTCGCGGCTTATTCTACCGCTAAGAACAGTGAAGGCATCATCGTTATTGATTTAAATGTCGCCGAACAGTGCATGCAGAAAAAAAGCTTCACCCATGACAAAGATGGTGACCATCATTATGATGTCCTATCTGCCCTGCAAAAATCGATCCGCGGCAGTGATGTCGATGCAGCTCTGCATTACTTGGCGCGTTTAATTGAAGCAGGTGACTTAGATAGTATCGCCCGGCGCTTAACCGTGATTGCTTATGAAGATATCGGCCTTGGCAATCCGCAAGCAGGACCACGAACGCTTCATGCGATTGAAGCAGCTGAGCGGGTCGGTTTTCCGGAAGCACGCATTCCACTTGCGTCAATTACGGTAGAACTTGCCCTATCACCAAAATCCAATGCGGCTTATAAAGCACTGGATCACGCCTTAAAAGATATTCGGTCAATGGATACAGGAGAAGTTCCTGATCATTTAAAAGATAGCCACTACCAAGGAGCTAAACATATGGGTCATGGCATTGGCTATAAATATCCGCATGACTATCCTGGTGCGCGCGTGAAACAACAATACTTACCAGATAAAATTAAACATAAGCAGTATTACCAACCGATTGAAACCGGAAAATTCGAACGTGCGTTAAAACAAATGCATGAACAAATTAAAGCGTTGAATAAAAACTAGTGATCATGAACACACTACTTATATCTACAAGTCTTACAACATACACTAGTAAAAACAAGGATATAAGAAAGGAATGTTCATATGACAAAGTTACGCCAAGACGCATGGAGCCACGAAGAAGACTTGTTGTTAAAGGACACGGTGCTCAAGCATATTGAATCAGGTGAAACTCAGTTACAAGCGTTTGATTTAGTAGCAAAAGAAGTGCACCGAACACCGGCTGCTTGCGGTTTCCGCTGGAACAAAGAACTACGAAGTCGGTATCAAAAAGAGATTAGTGAGGCCAAAACAGTCAGACACGCAACCTTACGTAGTCAACGACAACACAAAACAATGGTCAAAACAAAAATGACAAAAGACGCACCAAAAGAGATTCATACACTATTAGAACGGCTAGGGCACTATACAGATAAGCAACAAAACCTTATCGCTGAGCAAGACAAAGTAATCGAACAATTAAAGTCCGATAACAAGAAATTAGAACAAACCGTGCATCAACTTGAAACAAAACTCACATCGGTTGAAGAAGACTATCACACGTTTATTTCTATTATGGAACGAGCGAGAAAAATGGTTGTTCTTGACCCAACGGATCAACAAACCTTTACCATGGACAAAAACGGCAATCTACAATCCATCGCAAAATAAAGACACGTTACCCTAACAGGTGACGTGTCTTTTTTACAAAACGTTTATAATAAAACTATTCATACACTTTCACTCATATACTTTTTTGTTGCTAACTATTTCTGTTAGTTCCAGATCCCTCACTTGCCAACGTGTTTGTCCTTTGTCAAAGTAGAAGTGCATCTCATGTGACGCGACACCGGATTGATCCACTAATTCATACTGAAGAAAAAATTCTCCCTGATTAGCGTAACCAAAGTTAATCAGATCTATCTGAATCGATGCCACCTCTTCGATATCTTGACGCAAGAAGCCAAAATACACTGGCACAATTGATCCATTTTCTGTTTTTTCAATCCGATCACTATAAACCATCAAGGATGGCGAGGTCAGTTCTTCTAACACATCCATGTCTTGATCAATTAGAGCGTGTATATATTCTTTGGCATATTGATCAAGATCAAGGTAGATGTCAATTTCTTGTTGTAATCTTTCATTTTGATTTTTGGCATTAAAAACTTCTTGATCTAATCGACTGATTTCTCCTTCTAGTTGCGTTATTCGGTGACGTAACGTGTCATTTGTTTCTTTTTCTTCTACTAGGTTTAAGTCGCTCTCTGAATGATAATCAAACCATACATAAATGATAATCAAGCCAATCATTAGTACACTAACACCAACAACTATCCACCAATGTAACTGTCTTTTTTTCATATTGAATTCCTCCCTACCCATTAACTGTAACATGTTTGATTAAGAGAGAAAACGCTATCTTTGAAGTATCTTTTTTTCTTAAGTTAAGGAAATATCGATAGCGATCAGTGGCTTTATAAGATTTAACATAAAAAAGCCACCCAGAGGGTGAGCTTTTAATCATCATGTATAAAGATAATCCCGATCGTGCCGTCTCAATAGAAAGTTTTGAACCCGCTCTAGGCAGGTGGGTGCCCTGTCTCTTGACTCTTAAGTCTCAATCGAGTGGGGCATGTAATCCTCAAGAAAACATTGGGCTCCCGACTTTAAAATGTTCGGTCAAAACATTTGGATTTTCAACGAACACATCAGGATTAACTTGTAAGATTATCTTAGCACAGTTCAGTGTGATAATCAACCCAATTTGTAAGGGGTTACAGTCTATTATTCTTCCGAATTTTTCGCTTGAAGTTGCAGATGTAATTCGTCTAATTGCGCCTCACTTACTGTACCTGGTGCGTTTGTTAATGGATCCGATGCCGATGCTGTTTTAGGGAATAAAATCGTATCACGCAGATTCGTTTTACCTGCCAGTAACATGACTAATCGGTCAAAACCAAGTGCAATCCCTCCATGTGGTGGGGCACCGTATTCCAGTGCTTGCATGAGGAAGGCAAATTGTTCGTTCGCTTCTTCTTTTGTGAAACCTAATACTTCAAACATTTTCTCTTGTAAGTCTTTCTTATAAATACGCAGCGATCCCCCACCTAACTCAAAACCATTTAACACTAGGTCATAAGCTGAAGCTTTCACTTGTTCTGGTGCTGATGAAAGTTTATCAATATCTTGTTTTTGTGGCAGTGTAAACGGGTGGTGTGCCGCAAAATAGCGTCCGAGGTCGGCATCGTATTCAAGTAATGGCCAATCTGTTACCCACAAGAAGTTAAAGACAGATTCATCAATGAGATCAAGGTCTTTAGCAATTTTTTGACGTAATGCGCCTAGGCTATCATACACGACAGATGTTTTATCAGCAACGAATAATAATAAATCATTATCCTTTGCTTCAAGGGCTGTTTGAATCGCTTGTTGTTCTTCTGCTTCAAAGAATTTTGCGATTGGACCTGTTAAACCATCAGCTGTTACTTTGAGCCAAGCTAAACCTTTTGCGCCGTAAATTTTAACATAGTCGGTAAGTTTATCAATGTCTTTACGTGAGAATTTGTCCGCAAAGCCACTGACATTAATCGCACTTACCTTACCGCCACCAGCGACCGCATCTTTAAACACTTTAAATCCGGCCTCTTTCACTGTTTCTGATAAGTCAACAAGTTCTAAACCAAAACGTGTGTCGGGTTTATCTGAACCAAAACGACTCATCGCGTCATCATACGTTAGGCGTGGCAGTGGTAATGATAAATCTACACCCTTTACTTCTTTCATGACACGCGCCATCATGCGCTCTGTCATCGCCATAATCTCTTCTTCAGACATAAAACTTGTTTCAATATCAATTTGTGTAAATTCAGGTTGACGGTCTGCTCGTAAATCTTCATCACGGAAACAACGCGCAAATTGGAAGTAACGTTCAAAACCAGCGACCATAATTAACTGTTTAAATAACTGTGGCGATTGTGGTAACGCATAGAAGTGACCTTCATGAATACGTGATGGGACAAGATAATCTCTGGCACCTTCTGGTGTGCTTTTCGTTAACATCGGTGTTTCCATTTCTAAATAACCTTCGTCATTTAAGAAAGAACGCATGACTTGTGAGGCATGGTGACGTAACTTAAACGTTTGTTGCATCGACTCACGACGTAAATCGAGGTAACGGTATTTTAAGCGAACATCTTCTGATACATCCTCACCATCTAATACCGTAAATGGTGGATTCTTTGCTTCATTTAAAACCGTTACCGCTTCTACTAACACTTCAATCTCACCTGTGACCATCTTTTCATTGATTGTGGCATCATCACGCTTAACGACTTCACCTTGTACTTCAATCACATACTCACTGCGGACAGATTCTGCAATCTGAAGGGCTGCTTCACTTTTAGCCGGTGTAAATACTGCTTGAACAATCCCACTGCGATCACGTAAATCAATAAAGATTAAGCCACCTAAATCACGGCGCTTTTGCACCCACCTTTAATACCACGTGTTTTCCAGCATCCGAAAGCCTTAGCTCTCCCGCAAGTTGTCTTTTCTCTGTCATGTTTTATCCCCCTATCATTTTGATTGAATATAATCGACTAACGTATCAAAAGCGACCATTTCTTGTTCGCCTGTTGCCATGTCTTTTACTGTCGCTTGTTGTTGTTTGACTTCTTCTTCACCGAGTACGACGACAAACTTTGCTTGGTTACGGTCGGCATCTTTAAACTGAGCTTTCATTTTTCGATCTAAATAATCTTTATCAACCGATAGACCACTCTTTCGTAATCTTTGCGTCAAGGCATAAGCCGGTACTTTTGAGGATTCACCTAACTAACGACATAAACATCGAGTCCTTCGTTAACGGGTAAAGTGATCCCTTCATTCTCAAGTGCCATAAGGAGACGCTCAACACTTAAAGCAAATCCAATACCGGGTGTTTCTGGACCGTCTAAGTCTTCGACTAAACCGTTATAACGTCCCCCACCTGATAAGGTTGTGATCGCGCCAAAACCTTCTGCCGCACTCATAATCTCAAATGCCGTGTGGTTATAATAATCTAACCCACGAACTAAGTTACTATCCACTTCATAACGAATACCTGAAGCATCTAAATATTGTTTGACTTGGTCAAAATATTCACGTGCCTCGTCAGTCAAATAATCTAAGATTTTCGGTGCCTCTTTCATTGCTTTGTGATCGCGATCTTTTTTACAATCAAGTACGCGGAGTGGATTTTGATCAAGACGTGTTTGACAATCAGAACATAACTCCTCACGGTAAGGGCTAAAGTGATTGACTAAAGCTTGACGATGATTCTCACGACTTTCTTTATCACCTAATGAATTAATCACGAGCTTTAATGAATGAAGCCCTAACGATTGATAGAAAGTCATCGCCAGTGTAATCACTTCTGCATCAATCGCCGGATCTTTACTCCCGAGCGCTTCAACACCGAGTTGAACAAATTGACGCATCCGTCCTTGTTGCGGACGTTCATAACGAAACATTGGTCCGTTATAAAAAAGTTTTTGCGGTTGGTTAGCTAAACCATAGAGTTTATTTTGAACAAAAGCACGCACGACAGATGCGGTACCTTCTGGACGAAGCGTTAAACTTCTATTCCCACGATCTTCAAATGTATACATCTCTTTTTGGACGATATCGGTCGTATCTCCTACTCCGCGTTGGAATAGTTCCGTATGTTCAAAAATAGGTGTCCGAATCTCTTGGTAATTAAACCGGCGACATATATCAATAAATGTTGCTTCGACATATTGCCATTTCTCTGATTCTCCTGGCAAGATATCTTGCGTTCCCCGTGGTAAACGAATCATGTAAATCTCCCCTTAAATTAGTATATTTTTACAATTTGGACATAAAAAAAACGCCTCCCTATGAAAGGGACGAGCGATTACCCGTGTTGCCACCCTAGTTGAATACAAAAATCGTGTATTCCACTTATCACAATAACGCCTGCTCGCGACTATATTTACTATCATTTCAATATAGTACCTCAGAGATGTCCTTCATTAAAACGCAAAATAGGAATTGTTTCAGCCGAGGCAACTCCCTCTCTTGATTCGCACTTTTTAACTACTGTTCTCATCATCGGTGATATTCGATCAAATTGTTTGAATTGTTTATAATATTACTGATAAAGCATAGGAATGTCAAGTAAGTTTTTTTACCTTTTTTAATCTTTACATACGCTTTACGTTTTGTCACGCACAATCTTCTTGATGTTGCTTAAAATCTTTTGACTCACCTAAGCTTTACACGTATGATAGAGATTGAAAAACAAATACTGAAGGGAGTGAACTGTTGCTTTTTAGAAGCAACCGAAATATGATTGACTACTTTAAAAAAAGACTTTACATATTAATAGGCATGGGACTTCTTGCCTTATTCATTCATCCCCTCACGATCTTCGCTCAAACGGCGATGATTGATACGGATGATTTACTCGTAAGAGGCGGTCCTGGGACATCGTATGAACCGATTGGACACGTGAATACCGGTGATCAGTTCACAATCGAAGCAATTGAATCACCTTGGTTACAAATTACTTATAACAATACTACAGGTTGGGTACACGAAGATTATGTCACTATCTCAAGTGAGCCGGCTATTGATGCGTCAGATGAGGAAATAGCGAATGAGACACCCACTGACACACCGACTCAAACATACCCTTATGAGACACGAATATCAATTCCATTGGTCCATGTAAGACAAGACGCGTCTCTTACAAGTGAGATTACCCATAGACTAAATAAAAATGATCCTGTCACCATTACGGATGAACAAGGCGATTGGTACCAAGTAGCGATAGATAATGCAACAGGTTATATAAAAAAACAGGTACTTGATTTAACTTTAACAAAGCCTGTTGGTCAATCACCTTTACTCAACAAAACCATTGTCATTGATCCTGGACATGGCGGTATCGATGTTGGGGCTATTAGTTTAAATGATGAATATGAAAGTCAATTTGCGATGCAAACGGGACGTGTGCTAGAACGTTACTTAAAAAGACAAGGTGCTAACGTCGTCTTTACTAGAGATGATGATTATTACTACAGTTTGACCTCACGAGCGACACTCAGTAACTACTTAAAGTCCGATATGTTTTTAAGTCTCCACTATAACAGTGAGCCCGCTTATCCATCAGCGAATGGGATTAATACCTATTATCGCGAGCCTGGTTTTGAAACACTCGCTGAAACAGTCCATCACTCACTGCTTGAGGAAACGTCCGCAAACGACCGCGGGGTTGCCTCAGGTAATTACAGCGTCCTTAGAAACAATCGTCGACCTAGCTTATTATTAGAACTTGGTTTCTTATCTAATAACGCAGAAGAACAAATGATTAAACAAGCAAGCTATCATGAAAAATTAGCTAAAGGCATTACCGATGGGGTTACTGACTACTTTGAGACTAGACCCTAACACTTGAATTATTCACTTATAATAATGGTCCTATCATTTATTTGAAAAAGAAAGACCCAATCACGTGTCGTTAATGACGACTGTAGCGATTGGGTCTTTATCTATCTTTATTTATTCAAGTCGTAAATTTCACCTTTAACGAGGTACATAATATTTTCCGCGACATTCGTTAAATGATCGCCAAAACGCTCAATGTATCGGGTACTGAAAGCGACTTGCATGATGAGTTGAATTTCATCTTTTTCTGTCGCTTTATTTGATAACATATCTTTTAACACTTGACCAAACAGTGCATCAATTTCATCATCTTTTTCTGATAATTGCTTGGCTTTTAAAATATCTTCTTCATCATATGCTTCAATCGCAAGATCAATCATGGTATTTGCGATTTTTGTCATTTGATAAAGACGCGGATCAATCGTTAATTGATGTTCGTTACCTAAGTGAATCGTTGAACGCGCAATATTTTTAGCGTTATCGGCCATACGCTCAATATCTGTCGCTAAACGAATGGCGACAATCAATCGGCGTAAATCCGTTGCGACAGGTTGTTGTTTCGCAATCATTAATATCGCCATATTATTAATGTCTAAGTCTAACTCATCTAATGATTTATCATCTTCAATCACTTGTTTTGCTTCTGTGACATCTGATTCATATAAGGCTTTAACTGATCGATTTAACTGTTCCTTACTTGCTTCTAATAACGCGATGACGCGTCGTTTCACTTGCAGTAACTCATCTTCAAATTGTCGTCTACGTACCATGAATATAGCCTCCTCTTAATTAACCAAAACGTCCTGTAATATAGTCTTCCGTACGCTCATCTTTTGGATGTTGGAAAATATCATCTGTATAATCATATTCAATTAATTCACCATTTAGCATAAAGGCGGTACGGTCAGAAATACGGGCCGCTTGCTGCATGTTATGTGTCACGATAACAATGGAGAAATCTTTTTTCAATTCTTGAATTAGTTCTTCGACTTTTAAGGTTGATTTAGGGTCAAGCGCCGAGGTTGGCTCATCCATTAAGATCACATCTGGTTCAATCGCTAAGGCTCGCGCAATACATAGACGTTGTTGTTGCCCACCAGACATGCCGTAGGCATTTTCCTTCAAGCGGTCTTTCACTTCATTCCAAATCGCTGCCCCGCGTAAACTCGATTCAACAATGTCATCTAAAATTTTACGATCTTTAATCCCGTGGATACGAGGTCCATAGGCTATATTATCATAAATGGATTTTGGAAATGGATTGGGTTTTTGAAATACCATGCCTACTTTTGTTCGTAAATCTTCCACCATAAAGTTTGGATCAAGAATGTTTTCCCCACGATACTCAATCGTTCCCGACGTGTGCACATAGTACAAGTTCAACCATCCGATTAAGTGTCTTTAAGAACGTCGACTTACCACAACCAGAGGGTCCTATAATGGCAGTGACTTCTTTTTCATAAATCGGGAAGTTTACGTTTTTTAGGGCATGTGTGTTGCCATACCATAAATTTAAATCTTTCGTATCATACACCTTTGTCGGTTGTTTCTTTTCTTCTTGCCGTGTATTTTTAATATCTGTCACAAATTTCATGATTAAGTCCCCTTTTAATAACGTCGTTGGAATTTATTTCGAATTACAATCGCTGTACCATTTAAAATAAATAGCATTACCAATAAGACAATAATCGTCGCTGAAGCTAAGAATTGATATTCTTCGACTAATGACGCATCAAGTGTCCAGTAATAAATCTGCATGGGCAAGACGGTAAACCGGTCAAATAACCCACCCGGAAACGGTAAGAGTAAAGCAGGAATACCAAGTACAACGAGTGGGGCCGTTTCCCCAATCGCACGCGATAGCGCGAGAATAGAGCCTGTTAAAATACCAGGTAAGGCTGCTGGTAGAATAATATTTTTAATTGTTTGCCACTTTGTTGCCCCTAACCCAATGGAGGCTTCACTTAAGTAACTTGGTACGGCTCTTAATGCTTCCTGACTCGATACAATCACGATCGGTAACACGAGTAAGGACATCGTTAAACCCCCGGCTAAAACGACACTACCTAAATTTAAAAGGTTCGCAAAAATAGTCATCCCGAGAATACCATACACAATCGAAGGTACCCCGGATAGGTTAGCGATATTCGTTTGAATAATCGTTTGAAGTTTTCCTTGTTTTGCATACAACTCATTATATATTGCCGTACCGACTCCTAAAATAATTGTAACCGGGATAACAACCGCCATGAGCCATAACGTTCCTAAAATTGCCCCCATGATACCTGCACGTTCAGCATTGGTGGATAACTTACCTGTTAGAAAATCTAAATTAATATAAGGAATACCCTCCGTAATAATTTGATAAAATAATACCCCTAACACAAACACACCAAACGTGGTCGCGAGTAAGAAAACGCCACTCAAACCTTTATTTAACGCAACGCGGCGTTTCATGCGCTTTTGAATTCTTTCTGATGTCATATGTGTAGCCATTAATATTCCTCCCTGAAGCGACGTGCAATGTAGCGCGCTAAAATATTCATCAGTAATGTGAAGACAAAGAGCGTCATTGCTACGGCGTATAAACTATAGTAAATCGTCGACCCGCGACTCGCATCCCCTCCAGCAACTTCCACGACATAGGCTGTCATTGTCTGCATCGATTGGGTGATATCAAACGTGAAGTTCTTCGAACTCCCACTCGCAATAGCTACGATCATGGTCTCCCCAACGGCTCGAGAAATCCCTAAAACGAAAGCGGCTACTATGCCTGAAAAGGCTGCTGGAATAATGACTTTAAATGTTACCTCTAACTTTGTCGAACCTAACGCTAACGCCCCTTCACGCATCGCATTCGGCACACTGTTCATCGCATCTTCTGATAAAGAGGCAATCATTGGAATAATCATGACCCCCATAACAAGACCCGGCGCTAAAATATTGGTGGCACTCATCTCAGGAATAAACTGGCGCAAAAAAGGTGTCACAAATGTAAAAGCAAAAAAACCATACACAATTGTTGGAATACCTGCCAGTAATTCTAATACAGGTTTTAGTACTCGACGGGCTTTATCTGAAGCATACTCACTTAAATAGATTGCCGTCATCATACCGATGGGTCCCGCTACAACCATCGCAATCACAGACGATATAATCGTGCCGTTAATCAAAGGTAAAATCCCGAATTTTGGATCTTGACTTAACGGTCGTAATACTGTGCCTGTAAAAAATTCGACAATTGACACGCGATTAAAGAACTCAAATGTCTCTGAAATCAATACAAATACGATACCAATCGTTGTTAGTATCGAAATCATAGCGATGCCTAACAACAGATTCGGTACAGCTTTTTCTCCTATGGAACGGAAAGATTGCTTTTGTCGATTTTTTTCAATCATACTTTTTACACGCACAGTAGATGTGCTTTCTTTATTATTATCTACCACAGTAAACCCACCTTTTTCAAGCCAATAAGTTGAGCCCAAAGGCTCAACTTCACTGACTATCGTTATCTAAAAATTATAGTCCTTTTAATTCATCAACGAGTGCTTGAACTTCTTCTTCTGGAAGAGGTGCAAAACCAGTTTCTCCTGCAAATGTATTAACGTTTTCCATCAAGTAAACGGCATAGTCTTTGACTTGTGGCTTTTCTTTTGCCATGTTCACATTTAAGTAAGTGAACACGGGACGAGTAAATGGCGCATAGTCGCCGTCTTCAGCGATTGTGTCAAGTGAAGGTTCAACAGGACCCTCACCAAAATCTACATTTACCGCTTGTAATTGATCTTGGTTGTTTACATAGTATCCAAATCCAAAGAATCCAATCGCATTCACATCTTCACTCACTAATGTTACAAGCGTTGAGTAATCTTGTTGTAAGTTAGCGTCTGCTTTTAAATCTTGTTCTTCTAAAATTGTTTCATAGAAGAATTCATACGTTCCGTGGTTTTCATTTGGGCCATAAGTGTTAATATCTTCATCTGGGAAATCAGGGTTAATATCTGACCATTTTTCAATGTCGCTATCTGCTTTAAAAATATCAATCACTTGTTGTTCTGTTAACTCTGTTGCCCAATCATTATCTGGGTGAAGTACGAAAGTCAGACCATCAAGCGCAACTTTTAATTCTTTGACTTCAATACCTAAGTCATCAGCCATTTGTTGTTCTTCTTCTTTAATGTGACGTGAAGCATCATTAAAGTCTGTACCGTCTTCTGCTAAGAACTTTTTGAAACCAGCACTTGTACCAGAGCGGGCAACTTCAACTGATACATTCTCTTCTTCAGTTACCATGTACTCTTCGGCAATACGTGCCATCAAAGGATAAACCGTACCTGAACCATCAACAACAACGCTACCAGATAGTTCTTCAGTTTCTGTACCTGAATCACTTGACGTATCATCGCCACCACAGGCGGCAAGTACACCTAACATTAAAACTAAAGTAAATAGTACCCATACCTTTTTCATTTTCAGCATTTCTTTCGTCCTCCTTATTGGCATCTCTTTTTTTATGACATATCTCTTTGCCACACTTACATCATAACGAACGGTTATGAAGCTAACGTTAATCGTGTGTAAAGAAGTTGTAAAGTTCAACAAACTTGTTATGATTATTAGCTAAATCATTGATATATCAACGTTTTTATGACTTATTTTTTTAAATTTTTTATAGAATAGCACCTGACTTAAAATTACCTACTTGTTTTTCACTCGAAAAAATCAATGACTTTTCTAAAAATACACCAACGTCTTTTATAATTTGGACGAAAACACAAAAAAGATGTAAGCATCCTCATAATAAGGAAACTTACATCTTTCGTCATTAAACACCTATTATTTTCGGTCATCCGTATCCACTATTAATGTAACTGGACCATCATTAGTGAGTGACACGTCCATCATTTCACCAAAGACACCTGTTTCAACGTGAACACCTGCATCCATTAATTGTTGATTAAACTGATTGTAGAGTTCTTCAGCTTGTGTCGGTTTAGCGGCCGCCATAAAGTTGGGACGACGTCCCTTTCTCGTGTCACCATATAAGGTAAATTGTGAAATCGACAGAATCGATCCTCCAACATCCATTAAACTATGATTCATCTTCCCTGCTTCATCTTCGAATATGCGTAAATGCGGAATTTTTTTGACTAAATAGTCGACATCATCGACCGAGTCGTCTTGAGTAACGCCAACAAGTAGGACTAGGCCAAAATCAATTTGACCAGTGACTTTACCATCGACAACGACTTTTGCTTCTATACTTCTTTGTAGGACAACTCTCAAATTAAAACCCCTTTACTGTACAATTCTTTCAACGGTATACACATCTTTAATTTGTTTTAACTTATCTACGACTTTACGTAAATGTTGAATGTTATGAATGAGAATGGTTAAGTGAATGATCACCATCTTATTTCGATCAGATTTACCACTAACAGCAATAATATTTGTCCCCATCTCGTTAATGTTATGCAAGACATCGTTTAACAATCCACGACGATCATAACCGGAGATTTCAATATCTACGTGATATTGCTTCGTCATACTATCATGATTTTCCCATTCCACTGACAGTGCTTTATCTTTCATTTCTTGCTACTGACATTCGGACAATCTTTCCTATGAACAGACACGCCACGACCTTTCGTTACAATACCGATAATCTCATCACCTGGAACAGGATTACAACATTTCGCCAGTCTAACAAGAAGATTATCGACACCTTCAACTTTCACACCTGATGATTTCGACTTCGTTGGTCTTGACTTTTGTTTTTGCTGGACTTTTTCAATACTTTCCTGTAGCTCTTGTTTATCCTCTTTTTTACGGAACTTATCTGTTAAGCGCGTCGAAATCTGCGTGGCATTAATTCCCTGATATCCAACAGCAGCGTACATATCATCGATACTTATAAAGTTAAAACGATCGGCAACTTTTTGTAAGTTGTCTTGTGAAAGCACTTCTTTTGGATCAAAACCTGTCGTACGCACTTCTCGGTCGACGAGTTCGCGACCTTTCACAACATTTTCGTCACGTTGTTGCTTCTTAAAGAATTGTTTAATTTTATTTTTCGCTTGTGATGTGGTCGTCATCTTCAGCCAATCACGTGATGGACCATATGAATGTTTTGAGGTCATCATTTCGATAATGTCCCCATTTTTCAACTGATAATCCAGTGGTTCCATCTTGCCATTAACACGCGCGCCAATCGTATGATTACCGACTTCTGTATGAATTTTATAGGCAAAGTCAATCGGTACAGCACCTTTAGGAAGTTCAATGACGTCGCCTTTTGGCGTAAAGACATAAACCAAATCAGCAAACAACTCCACTTTTAATGACTCCATAAATTCTTCGGCATCATGCGTATCAGACTGTGATTCAAGAATTTCTCTAAACCAAGCGAGTTTTTCTTCGGAGTTAGGCTTTTTCGTTAACGTCTTACCTTCTTTATAGGCCAGTGAGCCGCAATCCCGTATTCGGCAATTTCATGCATTTCCTTCGTCCGGATTTGCACTTCTAATGGCGAGCCCATCGGACCAATGACGGTCGTATGCAGCGATTGATACAGGTTAGGTTTTGGCATCGCGATATAATCTTTAAACCGACCAGGCATCGGTTTCCAACACGTATGAATAATGCCAAGGACGGCATAACAATCTTTGATACTATCGACGATAATTCTCACCGCTAATAAATCATAAATCTCATTGAATTGTTTATTTTGTATCACCATCTTACGGTAAATGCTATAAAGGTGCTTTGGTCGCCCAGAAAATTCTGCTTTAATATTGACATCATCTAATTGGCGTTTGACTTCACCGATTACATCATCTAAATAATGCTCACGTTCCTCGCGCTTTTGTTTCATTAAATTCACAATCCGGTAATACTGTTGTGGATTTAAGTAACGTAAGCTTGCATCTTCTAATTCCCACTTAATCGTAGAAATCCCGAGTCGATGCGCTAGGGGCGCGAATATTTCTAACGTTTCATTAGCAATACGGCGCTGCTTTTCTGCGGGTACATGCTTTAGTGTGCGCATGTTGTGCAGGCGGTCAGCAAGTTTAATCATAATGACACGAATATCTTTAGACATGGCGATAAACATTTTGCGGTGGTTTTCCGCTTGTTGCGCTTCTTTTGATTTATATTTAATTTTACCTAGCTTTGTCACACCATCAACAAGCATGGCGACCTCTTCGCCGAAAGTTGCGGATAGCTCTTCTAATGTAATAGAGGTATCCTCTACAACATCATGCAAAAAACCTGCCGCAATGGTTTCTTTATCTAAACCGAGTGATACGATGATACTTGCGACTTGAACAGGGTGAATAATATAAGGTTCACCCGATTGTCTAAATTGCCCTTCGTGGGCCTGTTCGGCATAATCGTATGCTCGGCGAATAAACGCAATATCAGCTTCATCTAAATAACGCGAGGCTTCTTCAATCACCTCGTCGATTGTTAATACTAAATCTCTTGCCATGTTTATCACCTAAATCCTTTAGTCTGTATATGTCTCTTTATTATCTACCATCATAACATGGATTCCCTCTATTTTATAATAAGTTACGTCGTTTAATCAATACGCGCGCACATGAAGAATAATCAACCATCACTTTTTCGAAAGCACGTCTTTAAAAACCTAGCAAAAAACGCGCCCAACGGCGCGTCATGTTTACTCGTAATGCATTAATGTTAAAACATCGTATCCTTCTAACTTATCACGACCATTTAAATAATCTAGTTCAATTAAGAACGCACACCCAACGACTTCTCCACCAAGTTCTTCAACTAATTTGATCGTTGCTTCAATTGTTCCACCTGTTGCGAGTAAGTCATCGGTAATTAATACACGTTGACCTGGCTTAATCGCATCTTTATGAATGGTTAAGACATCTTTACCGTATTCTAAACCATAATCTACTTTAATGACTTCACGTGGTAATTTTCCTTCTTTACGGACAGGTGCAAAACCAATTTCTAAGGCATATGATACCGGACAACCGACAATAAATCCACGTGCCTCTGGTCCTACGACGATATCAACGTCTCGCTCTTTTGCATAAGTCACAATCTCATCTACTGCTTTCTTATAAGCCGGGCCATTATCCATCAGTGGAGTAATATCTTTAAACTGTACCCCTTCTTTTGGCCAATCCTCTACTAATGCAATGTGTTTTTTATAATCCATTTACTTTTTCCTCCTCTAGTGAGTCACTTGACTCTAATCCAGTAAGTAACCAAGAAACGAGCGCTTGATAACTTGAATAATATAAAATCGATTCAATGTCAATTTTGTTCTGTTGGCGTTGATAACTATTAGCCGTTTCTAATGGCCGCTTATCAACAGACGGATTGGGTACAAGAACCCCATTCGCTATTTTAACAAATTCGAGCTCAGAAAACACCTGAATCATGAATTTAATTTTATTTATTTTCCAACCCTTATGTTTAGCCACGCGTAAACTATCACGTTCCAAATAAAATTGGCCTTGCTTAATAATAAAGGCGTACAACCATTTAAAATCATCTCGCGACGGTAATACTTGTAACGTCTCTTCATCTGCTTGGTAGCATAAATATATGTTTTCAGGCGACGTCTTTTTAATCAATGTAACGAAATGGTCAAGTGACTCAGGTAAGTCTGTCACAATTAAATTTTGAATCGTTGTCCCGCGAGCGATCACGGTTTCACTATGCTCACTTTGTCTATCCTCAATCTTTGTTGGTTGATTAAAATGCACGAATACGACATTTTCACCCGCATGAGGCAGCACATCTTTATACCAAAACTTACGTCCGCGAAAATCAAAAACTTGTTGGCTAAGAATTCGGCGGTCTTCTAACATAAGCTGAACAGAGCGAATATTGTTCCATTCATTGACCGATAAATACCCGATGATTTCAACTGACTGATCTTGATTTAAATGATGATAGTCCTGCCCAAAGCCAAAACCAATCACATTGACTTGATATTGATTCTGTTCCAAACTAAATTTTAAATGTGTTTGGTCAGCACCAATTTTACGAATATCTTTTGGTATACCCGTGACGTAAAAGAGCGGCTTAGGATTAGCCATCCCAAACGGTGCTAACTTGTTTAAGTTACTTATTAAATCAAGTGACAACTGACTGACATCTACAGCTAAATCAATCTGTTTATGTTCTTTATAATCTTCAGCTGAGAGCGTGTCTTTTGCAATCGTATTTAATACGGCTCTAAGCTCACTTAATCGATCTAAATCAACCGTCATCCCTGCCGCTTGACTATGTCCACCGAAGTTAATGAATAACTCTCTCACCGACATTCCGTGTTCAAATAAGTTAAAGGCATCAATACTACGAGCCGAACCTTTCGCAATCCCCTGGTCCGGCTTAATCGAAAGACAAAGAACCGGTCGCTGATATGTCCTTACTAAACGACTGGCGACAATGCCTAAGACACCTTCATTCCAACCTTCTTTCGCGACAACAATCACTCGTTCGTGTTCTACTGGATTGTTTTCAACAAGCTCAATCGCTTCCGCGGCAATGGTTTTCACAATTTCTTGTCGTTCTTGATTGATGTTATTAATCATCTCAGCTAATTGATTAGCTTCAACTGGATCGGTCGCCATTAACAATTCAACAGCAGGTAAAGCACTTCCGAGACGCCCCACAGCATTCAGTCTCGGACCAATCCCAAACCCAATATCTTCTTCATCCACGTCATCTTTAATACTAGCGACATATTTTAATGCCACTAATCCTGTTCTCGATGTTTGTTTCAGTTTTTTAAGACCGAGTGTAGTAAGTACGCGGTTCTCTCCTACTAAAGGCACTAAGTCACTGATGGTACCTATCGCCACTAAATCAAGGAATTGCTCCGGAAAATAGCCAAGTAAGTATTGACTTAGTTTAAAAGCAACCCCCACACCTGCAAGTGCTTTAAAAGAATAATCTTCTGATACTTTTGGATGAATCACCGCAAAAGCATCAGGTAAGACCTCTTGGACTTCGTGGTGATCAGTAATAATGACATCTAACCCAATCGCATTAGCTACTTCAATTGATTCAAAAGCAGCGATACCCGTATCAACCGTAATAACGAGACTAAAGCCGTCTTCTTTAATCTGACGCATCGCGTCAGGATTCGGACCATAGCCTTCAGTAAAACGATTAGGAATGTAACAGTCACAAATGGCTCCTAATTCGATTAACGTTTCCATCATAACCACCGTTGATGTGACACCATCTGCATCATAATCCCCAAATACCATGATAGGTTCGCCTGTTTCAACCGCTTTTAAAATGCGGGACTTTACTTTTTCACTATCCGTTAAAAGGCTGGGATCAATTAAATCCTTCATTGAAGGAGACAAGAAGGCCTTTTGTTCCTTGTCTGTTGTGACCCCGCGCTTTTCTAATAAGCGTGTCATAATCGTTTGGGCTTCATTCACAGGTTCAAGTGAATCAAACGACCATTTCATTTTACTCTCTAACATAAATTCACCCCTGACTTGTCTATTATACTAGACAATATCAGGGGGTTCAATTAATCATCATTAATTATTTTTTGAATCGATCACTTCTACATCAGCTGTTGTGTCATCTGAGTCCGTTTCATTAGAAACATTGACAGCCGTTGATGCCCGTAATTGTTGATTTTCAGACTCTAACCGACGAATTTTTTTCTTCGCGCCTATTAAATGAGCAATACCAAACCCACTCGTAATTAAGCCACCTAGAAGTGTTGAAACTAAAATCACTAGAATAAGTGGCGATTCACTCGTAAAGAATAAATAATTCACTTCTACTTGGTCTACATTAATGACTGCAAACGTTGCAACAATTAACGCAAACAGTAGTGCCGCTATAACATACGTCTGTCCTTTCATCACGTCACCTCATTTACTATATTTAATGATACTTTCTTTTACCACTTTTGGTAACGTTCTAAACCTCATAGCGCTTAAACTTGTGGTCCGTCATTGCGTTTCTTCTCAACAAACACAATCGGTTTTTCTTTAATATTACGTCCGCGTAGAACTAACCACAGTTGAGCGGCGATAAAGTTTGATGAGTACATCCCAGCAAAGAGTCCAATAACTAGAGCAAATGAGAAGTTGGTAATCGCTGGCGCACCAAAGATCCATAGGAAAATAGCCGCAACAATAACCGTTAATACAGTATTAATACTTCTCGCGAGTGTTTGAATTAAACTATCATTCACAATACGAGCAAGTTGATCGAAAGATCGGATGGATTTTTTCTTTTTAATATTTTCTCTAATTCTATCAAAGTTAACGATTGTATCATTAATGGAATAACCAACAATTGTTAAGATCGCCGCCACGATAGTCACATTGAACTCCACTTGCGTCAGACTAAAGATGGCTAAGATAAAGAACGCATCATGTAAGAGCGCAATAATAGCCGCAATCGCAAAGTTAAATTCAAAACGGATGGTTACATAAATAACAATAAAGATCGAGCAATCGCTACTGCCATCATCGCATTTCTCGCCAGTTGTTGACCGACAACAGGACTTACCGTACTTATACTTGCTTCTGTCTCATATACTTCACTAAAGTAAGTACGCACCTCGGCGACTTGTTCTTGATTTAATTGATCACTTAAGCGAATAACCGCTATTTCGTTATTCTCACCCGAAAAGGTCACAGTCTCGACATCATAATCAAAGGTTTCAAAGTGCGTTCTTGCCTCTTCTTCTGATATATTTTCAACTGTATTGACTTCCACACGTGTGCCACTTGTGAAATCAATACTAAGATTAAGACCGATAAACAGCATGGATAGTAGTCCCACAAAAATTAGAGCACCACTGGCTATAAAGTACTTTTTCCGGTGCGCAACAAAATCAATGCGTTTATTAAAGAACGTTGGCTCAACTTCTGTTGTATCACTTAGTTCCCTGATTTGATCCTGTTTTACCCCGATCCAGTGTGGGCGTTTATTAAGAGCACGGCTCTTAATCCATAATCCCATGAGGAAGCGAGAAATAAAGACGGTTGTAATAAAGCTTAAGACGATACTGACAATGAGCAATGTCGCAAACCCTTTAACTGAACTTGTCCCGTAAATAAATAGAACGGTTGCAGCGATTAACGTCGTAATATTCGCATCCAATATCGTTGATAAGGAGTTCTTATTCGCTGATTCAAAGGCCGCAATCATCGACTTTCCTTCTCGTAATTCTTCTTTCATTCGTTCAAATGTAATGATATTCGCATCGACTGCCATACCAACACCTAGAATAAGGGCCGCAATACCAGGCAAGGTTAAGACACCATTCATAAGTTCGAATACTAAAATAACTAAATAAATATATAAGCTCAATGTAATGATGGAAATAACGCCACCGAAACGATAAACCCCTAGCATAAATAGGAAAATAAAGATAATACCTAATGCCCCAGCAAAAAGCGTTTCATTTAATGCATCCACCCCAAATTGAGCCGAGACTGATGTGGTGTAGACTTCCGTTAAATCAACTGGAAGTGACCCCGCATTTAACAAATCGGCTAATTGCTGGGCTTCATCAATGGTGAAGTTACCATTAATCACGACTTGTGGTGAATTAATCACTTGATCAATTGACGGTGCTGACAAGTACTTTGGTTCACCTTCTAATTTATCTTCACCCATATAATATGGTTCTTTTTTAAATTCTTCTTGATAGGAATCCCCTTCAGCATAATCAAGCCAAATGACAAGCGTGTTTTGAACATCACTTTCTAAAATTTCTCTCGTGATGTCACCGAACTTTGCCCCATCTTTTAATTCTAAGGAAACAATCGGCTGATTCGTATTCGGATCAAAATCTTGACGCGCAGCGCCTTCTACTAAGTCGGCACCAGATAACATTAATTCATCATTAGCGTTTCTAAAACTCAATTGTGCGGTCGTTTGTAAGATTTCTCTCGCTTCGTCTTCATTCTGAATGCCTGCCAGTTGTACTCGGACACGGTTAGGCTCTTCTATAGTGAAACTCGGTTCACTGACGCCTAACACATCGACACGTTGGCGCAACGATTCGACCGTCGCATCAAGCATATCTTCTGATAACGCTTGACTCTCATCTAACGGTTCGACGTCATATAAAATCTCAACCCCACCTTGTAAATCAAGGCCGAGTTTAACATCTTCACTAATACTAAATACAGTTGTAGAAATAACGGCAATTAACGTGGCAAGCACGATAAAAAAGCCGATAATACGGTTTTTCTTAATCATATGTAACGTTCCCTCTCATCTCTGTAGTTTCTCCATGTGATGACATACATCATACATGACTTTAATTCATGTCGTTATGTTTGAACACATCTTGAATCGCACCGGATAGATCATCGGTCTGATAAGCCATTTGTGTCATATAACTCATAAAAAAATGCGGCTTTAAATGCAAGATATCTTGAACGACTTGATGTAAAGACAGATTCTTATCTTTTTTCCAGACTTTTTTCATAAGACATTGCCATACAGTCGTCGCATCCGCTTCATCATATCCTAAGTAAATCAACTCATTTACCTTACTATCAATAACCGTGCCGAGCGACAGTTCCATTCGGATACTAATTTAGGCTCCACCAGATTTCCTCCTCTCAATTAAAATGTCATCAGTCTATTGTTTATTCGATTATTCTATCATTATTAGTCTAGGATGAAGATTTGTAACATATCTATTGTAGCGGAAGAATCATTATTTGGAAAGGGAGGAATTTCAGTTGTCCAAACCTCAAAGTTTTATTCATGGTACCTTAACACTCGTTATTACCGGGCTCATCGTTCGGTTCCTTGGATTTTTCATTCGTTTAATTATGGTCAGAGCTGTAGGAGAAGAAGCCATCGGCCTTTATCACCTCGTTCTTCCTACCTTCTTTTTTATCTTTACTTTTACTCAATTAGGCTTACCTGTTGCAATTAGTCAACGCGTCAGTAAATATTATAGTAAACATGATACACAGACGATACGACGTTTATTTTATACCAGTCTGACCATCGCTCTCATCTTGAGTGTAACAACGAGTGTGTTGTTGTTTATTATTAAGGATACTTTTTTACTACCGCTCTTTTCTGACCAACGCGTTTACCTTGCGCTCGTGCCCTTACTCTGGCTGATTCCACTGGCGACATGTTCAAGTGTGTTAAAAGGATTTTTTCAAGGGTTACATAATATGCGACCGCAAGGCGTATCTCAGCTATTAGAACAAATCGTTAGACTGTTATTGTTGCTGTATGGATTAAAAGACTATCCCTTTGATACCGTTGAAGTTTTAGCAGAAAAGTTATTATGGCAAAGTGTGATCAGTGAATGTTTTAGCTTGTTTTATTTATTAATCCTATATGTAAATGTTCAGTTACCTAAAAAGCAACAGGCTAAGCGACCACAGCACTTAACCAAGGAGCTGCTCTCTATTGCCTTACCAACAACCGGTATGCGCATGATTCACAGTTTCGGTCATTTTTTAGAGCCGCTCATCATTCATCGACAATTCGTCTTAAATGGTTTATCAATTACTGGCGCGACAAAAGCTTATGGTTTACTGACAGGCTATATATTTCCACTCGTGAATTTTCCCATGTTTATCACTCAAGCGATTGCGCAAGCAACTATTCCTAGTGTAACAGAAGCCATCGAGCAAAAAAACATGAAACAGACGCACTTCCGTATTCACCAAGCCGTTAGGTATTCCATTATGGTCGGCATTTTTTTCACCATCATTCTGATGGTCTATCCTGATACGTTATTATTTTTAATGTACGATACAGATAAAGGTATCACATTGATTAAATGGCTTGCCTTTTTTTACTTTTTTCACTTATTTACACTTTCCTTTTCATGCCATTTTACAGGCGAGCGATGAGACCCACCGGGCGATGTTTAATAGTATGATTAATTTCTTAGTCAAAATAGCCGCCCTTACCTACTTTATGCGATGGCTTGATCCGATGGTTGGCGTCATTGTCAGCTTATCTTTGTTGTCTATTATATCAACTCTGTTGCATTATAATAGCGTTAAAAAAGCCACCGGTTATCAATTGACTTTTCCTTTTTTAAATCAAGTCATCGGGTTATATATCTTCTTTCTGGCCATCACAGCCAGTTGTCGCTTCGCGCTTAAACTGATAGATGCGTCCGTTTGGTTAGAATTATCCAGTATTCCTTTCTTGTTTATTATCTTTATTCTTCTAACATTCGGTTTTAAATTATTTACAATAAGTGAATGGCGAATGCTTAGTCAGCGAAAGTCAAAACGTCATTGAAACTTTTTAAAAACCATTGGTTATCACCGTCCACACTTAAATAAAAAATATTTTGATAACCGATACAACCATTTGAACGTAAGAATTTTTTCACATCTTCTTCCGTTAAACCGGCTTGACGTAAAATGTTTTTCTGAAGTACACCATAAAGAACAACATCATAAACGACGCCGGTAGATTCTTGTTTGTCTTTTTTAAAGGCGGATAGTTTACCTGAAGATTCAAGTAAGGCATAATCAAGGTCTTGCAGACCTTTGATCTCTTTCTCGTGCAGTTGCTGTAAAAAGTCGGTTAGGCTATAGCGTTCTTTTCTCATCGCTTTTAGATTAAATTTACCATCTTTATATATATAAGATGCTTCTCCGTCAAACAAACGCCTTGCCCGGGGGAATTTCAAAGCTAGATAAGCACTGAAGCGTTGACAAAACAATAAAATAACAAGCGGCAAGTAAATGTCTTTAAACGTTAAATCAGGATCTTCAATCAAATTCACGCCTAATTCCGCCATCATCATAAAAATGACAACATCAAACAAGCTTAATTCCCCTACTTCTCGCTTACCCATAAGCCGAAAGACAGTGACCATTGTTAAATACGACACAATTGTTAACCATACCATTAATATCAACTCCACATCCATTGATGATACGTTAGTGTGTGTGAATATAATGAAAGTTATAACCTTAACACTTTAAAAGAGAAATCATTATATCTTTCTTTTAGTATTTTAAAAACAAAAAGAGCCGCTGTTTGGCTCTTAATCTTTGTCAGACTCACGTAATTAATTCATTAAAGTATGTCATTAACATAAATGATTCGATGAGATAAGGTACATTAGTTATAGATTGTTCCACCTGCAGAGTTATTATACCAATTCCAAAAATCAACGTCACCCATTGTGGCATAGATAATCGCTTCATTTTCTTGAAGTTTGAGCAGTTCTTTACTAGGACCTGTGACAACAACGCCATAAGTATTCACGCCATGTTCTTCTACAAAGCGATACCTTTCATCTATACTCACGTCTCGATTCATAAATGGTAGATACCTTTCTGTTAGTTTTTCATTTTCGGCAAGAAATTTGAGCCCTGTTGTAAATGCTTCCTCTCGCTTATCACCATCTCCTCTTTCAGTGATAAAATCAAAATTCGTTAAGTCAAATACAGCATCTTCATGGAATCCCCAAATATCACTAATAGCACTTAAATATGGCGAACCATCACTAGATCCGTTTTTTTCTGTACCAGTATCAATCGCATACCAAACGATGTCAACCTCCATATCTTCTAAAAGTTCATACACCTCTGTGAATTCATATAAATCGTCGAATGTAATCGCCAATTCAGACACGGTTCCTTCAGGAAGTAGTTCTAACGTGTCCCATGTTTGATTTAATGTTTGCTCGTAATAACCCTGTTCCTCCTCAGATTGTTTCGATACAAACCATGGGTGCAGAAAGTATAACTGTACATCATATTGTCCATCATGCCAATCTCGATTAACCGTCAATTGATTTAAAAACATTTTCCCTTCTAATTGACCAATCGTTTTTCTTTTCCTTCCCAGTTGTTTCTTAATAGATAAATCCATATCAGCAGTAAAATATAAATTAGTATGTAATCCACTACTCCCAAGATATACATTAGGCATAGTCATTTGTGTAGCTGTTTTAACTACCTGCATCGCTTGATTGGCTTTTCCGTCTTCTCCACCAAACCCATAATATAAAGCCGTTAGTAAACCAGAGATGAAACTTATTAAGATAAACAAGAAAAAGAGAGTGAAGGCGTTTGTTAATCTATTTTTCCATTTAGCCCGTCGCAACAATCGTTTCTGTTTTTTTTCCGGTAACTCATTCACCCTGTCCTTATGCTCTATCAGTCTTTTTTCTTTTATAGTTTGACTCTCTTGCTCGTCCATCTCCATTTCAAGTCTGTGTTGGCATCGCTCACAACTGTTTAAATGTTCATCCATCAATTGTTCATCTTCTTCAGAACATGTGCCGTTCAAATACGCTTCCCACTTATTTTCAACGTCCTTACATTCCACTCTAATCATCTCCTTGAAAATTCAGTCTAGCTTTTTTTCTATCTCTTTTCGTCCGCGATAAAGGGTAACCTTCACCTTACTTAATGATATATTTAACATGTCAGCGATTTCTTGGTAAGATAATTGATAATACTCTCTGAGTAGTATGACATTTCTTTTGTATAGCGTTAATTGATCAACTACCCTAAACCAATCATTCAGTTGATCTTTTACCATATATTCATCTTCTGCACTTTTCACCTGGTTCTGGTCAAGTAGGTGATTCAATACTTCATCGTCCTTGACTTGTACTAAGCGTTTGTCTTTTCTTATAACGTCTATAAACGTATGATAGGCTACTTTAAACAACCACGGTTTAATCTTCTCTATATTATCCGTTTCTAAGTATAGACAGGCTCGGTAGAAGGTCTCTTGAACAATGTCCTCAGCAAGTGATTTGTTTTTACACAAAGAAAATATGTAGGCGTACAAGTCATTTATATAGAGTAAATATATGTCTTCTAAATCCAGATGCTTTTCCATCGAAACCTCCTTTCACTCTATCCACGGATCAGTCGAGAAAAAGTTACACGTTTTTTCTAAAAAATAACCATAATTGTAAAGTCTAACATATGTACGGTGAAAGCCTGATAAAAAAACGACCAACATGGTAACATTACCTGTTGGTCGTTCATAATAATCATGTAAACTCTACATTTAATTGTGTTTTTATAAAAAGATAATCGAACCGACGATTCCAATAAAACCGACAATACTTAAAATATACACCGGTAATTTTGGCATCTCTTCATTATTCTCCATCGCCTTACCAAACATGAAGAACACGAATGGGTGAACAAGGAAGGTCATAGAGAATGTGAACGTAATTAATCCTGCGGCTTCTGCGCCAAACATTCCCTCTTGAATAGCCGCAAAAAGACCGAAGTGTGAAATCGCACTCGCTTTTGCCATCGCCGCAAAGTCAAGATTCATGGAACTGAAGCTAAGCATGATTAAGCCGCCGAAAATCGCGATTAACTGCCAGCCAAAGCCGAATTGTAGTAAGGCAGCCATTTCTTTTTTATCATCATTGTCCGGTTTTTTTATGTTTTTTAATCCGAGAATAAGTAAGCCAAAACCGATGATAGCCATAATAATGGCTGGAATCATTAACAATGATCCTCTGTCAGAGCTCATCGCTAAAATTGAGAAGACAAAGATGTGCATCGCAAATGGAATATTCACAAGCATCGGCGCACGATTAGCCGCACGCTTTCCTAAGTCACCTGCGGTACAAGCACCCGTTAAACCTGTATGTGATAAGGCACCTGCCATCCCTGGTGCTAAGTTTCTCACGGCTTGCGTTTTACCAAAGTACATGAGTAAGGCCATCCCGCCAAACATCCAAAAGACTTGGCCGAAGAAACCATAGCCTAAGACACTAGCTGCGCCTTCCATATCAAACACTTCAATAATACGTGAACCACCAACAGTGAAGTTCCCAGCAAGTACAACGGGAATCCCCGCAAAGAGTAACGCTTTTATTGTTGGACCAAAGACATAGTCGTAGCAAATCATCCCTAAAGCTGTCGCGAGTACCATCGCAAAGAAGATCGATGGTAGGGCAACGAGGTCATTAACAAAGATCGATAAATGGTACGCTAAAACAAGAATACCCGTAATCACGATAATTTCTAAAACACCTTTTCTAATATAGAGAGGTTTTTCTAAAATCTTCGCCTTACTATCTATTAGTATAATCGATCCCACTAATCCTAAGTAAGCCATAATCGGATAATAACTCGATAGTGGACTTGAATTAAGACCCAGAATAATTCGACTTAATGCTTCAATCCCAATCAATAAGAAGAATGAGCGGACAATTAAGACCATTTGTGTCCGGGTGGTTCCTAACACCGCTTCTTCTTCATTATGTATGAGTAAATCTTTTGTTGCGCCTTCTTTGTTTCCGAAAATCTTTCTGATTTCTTGACCGCCCACAAAGAAAGTCACAATCAAGGCAATACTGGTTGTTTTCGATATAAGTTCAACGACCGGAAATTGTTGTAACCCCGGTTCTGCCACGCCGCTTGATACGAGCACAAAGCCCATAGCCAAACCAAAAATAACGATAATTAAAATCGGTGAGTACCTCGTACCAGCGACCACGGTCCTGGCAATGAGTACCATCGGAATAATGATAAACAACGATAATAAAAAGTGGTTAAGTAACTGCAAGCTTTCTACTTGTTGTAATAATTGTTCCATGTTTTTTCTCCTCTCATGTTTAAACGTTTACATAATCCGTTTCATTGTATGATTAATTTGTGAATGAGTAAACAGGTTTTTCTCTTTGTTCACAAAACATTCACGTTTATGGTTTAGCCTTACCATACTTCTTGCTTTTGTTTATGAAAAAACTTTTAAAGCAAAAAAAAAGAAAAACGCTGATGTTTTACAAACATTAGCGCTTTTCGTGTGTATGTGGTCTTTATGCTTGTTCTTGTTGGACAACCGAACGAATCGCTGAACGATCAAAGCGTAAACGATTATTTTCGTTTATCTTAATCACAACAACATCTTCATCAATCGCATCAACTGTGCCGTGGAGACCACCAATCGTAATGATTTGGTCACCTTTAGCTAAATTTTGTTGCATTTGACTAACTTGTTTTTGACGTTTTTGTTGTGGACGAATTAAGAAAAAGTAAAACACCACAACCATCACTAATATAGGTGATAAGCCAAGTAACATATTTAATAAATCTTGCATACTATTTCCTCCTCTCTCTTACTTAAAAGTTTTTCGCATTCGGTTTGTTAAAACCATATTGTTCAAAGAACTCCTCACGGAAGTCACCTAAACGATCTTCTCGAATCGCTTGTCGAACCTGCTCCATCAATTTTACCAGAAAATATAGATTATGATAAGAGGTTAATCTTAAACCGAATGTTTCATCTGTTTTAATTAAGTGACGCACGTAAGCGCGGGTGTAGTTTTTACACGTATAACAATCACAATTAGGGTCAATTGGTGAGAAGTCACGCGCATATTTCGCGTTTCTTACGACAAGACGCCCTTGTGAGGTCATGAGTGTACCGTTACGAGCGATACGGTTGGTAAGACACAATCAAACATATCCACCCCACGAATGGCCCCGTCAATCAATGAATCCGGTGAACCAACCCCCATGAGGTAACGCGGTTTTTCATTCGGTAAGAGTGGCGTTGTAAATTCTAACACACGATTCATGACATCTTTTGGTTCACCAACAGATAGACCACCAATCGCATAACCTGGAAAATCAAGCGATGTTAAATCTTTCGCACTTTGACGACGAAGATCTTCGTATTCACCACCCTGGACAATCCCAAATAACCCTTGGTCCTGTGGACGTTTGTGCGCTTCTAAACAACGCTCAGCCCAACGGCTCGTCCGTTCTACTGAATTTTTCATGTACTTATGCTCGGCTGGATACGGTGGACATTCATCAAAGGCCATCATAATATCCGACCCAAGTGAGTTCTGAATCTGCATCGCTTTTTCAGGGGATAAGAAGAGTTTCTCACCACTGATATGATTTCTAAAGTGGACCCCTTCTTCTTCAATTTTGCGTAAGTCACTTAAACTAAAGACTTGGAAGCCACCAGAATCGGTCAAAATTGATCCGTCCCAGTTCATAAACTTATGGAGACCTCCAGCTTCTTCAATGATATCTTCACCTGGTCTTAACCATAAATGATACGTATTTGATAAAATAATCCCGGCGCGATCTCGGTTAATTCCTCAGGCTCATTGTTTTCACCGTCGCAAGCGTTCCGACGGGCATAAAGACAGGTGTTTCAAATGACCCGTGCGGGGTGTGGACGCGTCCAAGTCTTGCGCCTGTTTGTTTACATGTTTTAATTAATTCATAACGTATTGCTGTCATACATCATCCTACTTCTAATTATTGGATAAACATTGCGTCACCAAAACTAAAGAAACGGTAACGTTCATTAATTGCGGCGTGATAAGCTTCCATAATAAAGTCACGATCACTAAAGGCACTGACTAACATCACTAATGTTGATTTTGGTAAGTGGAAGTTCGTAATCAAACCATCAATGGCTTTAAATGGGTAGCCCGGATAAATAAAGATATTGGTCCAGCCAGTGGCAGCTGTAATTGCCCCATCATGGTCTCTCGCGATTGTCTCAAGCGTTCTTGTTGAGGTTGTGCCGACAGAAATGATTCGACCACCAGATTGTTTCACACGGTTGATTTTTTCAGCTTCAGCTTCTGTTAAAATATAAAATTCACTGTGCATGTCATGCTCTTCTATTTTATCTACACTGACTGGACGAAACGTCCCAAGGCCCACGTGTAACGTTACAAAACAAATCTCAATACCTTTTTCTTTTGCTTCTTCGAGTAATGCCTCTGTAAAATGGAGACCCGCCGTAGGCGCAGCCGCTGATCCTTCTTCTTTAGCATAGACAGTCTGATAACGACTTTGGTCATCTAATGTTTCTTTAATATAAGGCGGCAGTGGCATCTCACCTAGCTCTGTCAATACTTCCAAAAAGATACCGTCATAACTAAACTCCACTAAACGTCCGCCATGATCTAAGATCTTTGTGCATGTGGCTGTTAATCTGCCATCACCAAAGCTAACGATCGTACCTTCTTTCACTTTTTTCGCCGGCTTAGCTAAGACTTCCCACGTATCACCTTCGTGTTGCGTTAAGAGGAGCATTTCGATATTGGCCCCTGTCTCTTCTTTTGTGCCAAATACGCGAGCCGGTAGAACTTTCGTATTATTTAAGACGAGCGCATCTCCTTTATTTAGGTAGTCGAGTATATCTTTAAAATGACGATGCTCTATCGTCCGTGTCTGTCGGTTCATTACTAATAGCCGAGAAGACGACCGATCTTTTAGTGGTGTTTGCGCAATCAATTCTTCTGGCAAATGAAAATCAAAATCTTCTATATTCACCTCTATCACCTCTCATTATTATTCTCATGTAAACGTGCGTTGACTCACGTTGCTATGATTGATTTGTGTCATTTTTATACGATCGATTAAAATGCCGATACGTCTGTTCCGTTGCGATACGTCCGCGTGGCGTCCGTTGAATAAAGCCCTTTTGTAGCAAGAAAGGTTCATAAACGTCTTCAATTGTTTGTGATTCTTCACCAATGGTCGCTGATAATGTATCTAAGCCAACAGGCCCGCCGTTAAATTGATCTAAAATCGACAGTAATAATTTATGATCAATATGATCGAGCCCGATTTTATCGACTTGTAACATATCTAAGGCGATACTTGCCGTTGACATACTAATCTCTGACTCTCCTTTTACTTGTGAGATATCACGGACACGTTTTAGTAAGCGATTGGCTATTCTTGGGGTACCACGGGAACGTTTCGCAATTTCAATCGCCGCTTGTTTATTAATGCCGACATTAAACACATCGGCACTACGAATAATAATTTCTGTTAGAGCTTCTGCCCCATAATATTCTAACCGACTTAAAACGCCGAATCGATCCCGTAAGGGAGCGGTTAAAAGTCCTGCTCGTGTCGTAGCCCCAACTAAGGTAAAGGGCGGTAAATCAAGTCTGACCGAGCGAGCAGTGGACCCTGTTCCAATAACAATATCTAAACAAAAGTCTTCCATTGCTGGATAAAGGATCTCTTCTACTGCGCGCGGCAGTCGGTGAATTTCGTCAATAAATAACACATCGCCCGCTTCAAGCGAAGATAGTATAGCCGCCAAATCACCCGCCTTTTCAATCGCAGGACCTGACGTCGTTCGAAATTCCACCTGCATTTCATTGGCGATAATATGAGCTAACGTTGTTTTACCTAACCCCGGGGGACCATAAAGTAAGACATGGTCGAGTGGTTCTTCGCGCATTTTTGCAGCTTCAATAAAAATGGCTAAGTTTTCTTTTGCTTTTGTTTGACCGATATACTGCTTCAATGTTTGTGGTCTAAGACTTAACTCTTCTTCTTCTCCAACCAACGATTCACCTTGAATCACTCTCTCTTCCACGTTACCGCCTCCTTTACTGTGTCAAATACATGAGACCTTTACGGATGAGCGCATCGGTCGTTTGTTCTTTTGCTTGTCTTAATTGTGGTTCAATGGCTTTTATTTCACGCTCTTTATAACCAAGTGCTTTGAGTGCTTCTTTTGCCTCAACAAGCGCATGCGGATTCGCTTCACCGGTTGACTTATTGTCTTGATCTGACTTAGACACCATAAACGGCAATTTCCCTTTTAAATCAAGAATCATTTGGCGTGCGGTTTTTTTACCGACACCAGGAAATCCGGTAAGGTATTTTTCATTTTCCTCTTCTATTGCTTGAACAAATAAATCGACCTCACCTTGTCCTACAATCGATAAGGCACCTTTTGGTCCAATACCTGAAACATTTAAAATTTTCTTAAATAATGTTTTTTCATCACGACTTTTAAAGCCATACAGTATTTGTGCATCTTCTCTAACATGAAAATGGGTATAGATTTTTACTGACTGACCAATCAATCGTTCAAAGTCAAAAGGATTGGCACAAATAATATCATAACCAACGCCGTTTATATCAATAATTGCTGACACTTCCGTCATTTCAACGAGTGTGCCTTTTATATAATCAAACATGGTTTCACTCCATCCGTTCTTTTTCTCCATATGAATAGGCGCATACAATACACCATTATAACATTTATTCATCAACTTTTGGTCATGATCGTTCGACTTTTTAAACAAATCGTATAGTAAAATAGCCTATTAAGAAGAAATATCACCACTTTCTATTTTTTCTCTCATCAATAAACCGCATTTTTATCATTTCACGCAAAAAACCCAGTAAGATCGATTCATCTCACTGGGCTCACTTTATGACGCAGCATTATGATAAACTTCTTGAACATCTTCTAAGTCTTCTAAGGCATCGATTAGCTTATCAAATAGTTGTTGGTCTGTCTCTGACAATGCACTTTCTGTTGTCGGTATAAACGTCACTTCAGCTACCTCGAACTGATAACCTTCAGCTTCTAGTGCTTGTTTGACTGATTTAAAGTCTTCAGGTTCGGTATAGATTTCAAAAACATCCTCAGACGTTTCCATCTCTTCAGCTCCCGCTTCAAGTAACGCCAACATGAGCGTATCCTCATCCGCCTCTGTTGTCTCACGGTCAATTAATAAGTAACCTTTACGATGAAACATAAAACTCACGCAACCATTCTCACCGAGATTGCCGCCGTGCTTCGAAAAGGCGTGGCGTACATCAGCTGCAGTTCTATTTTTATTGTCGGTTAAAATTTCAACCATGACAGCCGTACCCGCGGGCCCGTATCCTTCATAAAACCCTTCTTCATACGTCACCCCATCTAAATTACCCGTTGCTTTCTTAATCGCACGGTCAATGTTGTCATTTGGCATGTTGTTGGCCTTCGCTTTATCAACCGCTAATCGTAAGCTCGGATTCATCTCCGGGTCAGCACCGCCCTCTTTAGCGGCCACGTAAATATCTTTTGCTAGTTTCATAAAGATTTTTCCGCGTTTTTGATCTTGAGCATTTTTACGTTTCTGAATATTTTTCCACTTAGAGTGTCCAGCCATCTATATGACCCCTTTCATATCGTGATTGTTCATCTCATCTTCTTCATTCTAACATGAAAGTGGTCTATTTTAAAAAATCTTATCTAGGCTTCTTCAAACGGCGGTGGAAAAGCAATCCCGTCACGTTTATGGTGTGATCGCGCATGTAAACGATCAATAATGGCCTGGTCTTTTTCAGGAATAGGTTCGCCTTTTAAATAGCGATCAATCATGTCATAAGTTGTACCCATTTCATTCTCATCGGTTTGCCCTTCCCAAAGACCCGCACTTGGCTTCTTATCAATGACGGCTGTTGGCACACCCAAGTAACGCGCCATATCTCTTACTTCTCCTTTTGTTAAATGTACAAGCGGCGCAATATCGACGCCCCCGTCCCCGTACTTTGTGAAATAACCGGTATGCCATTCTGCTTTATTATCCGTCCCTACGACAAGATAATGGTGATTCGTCGCAATGGTATACAGTGTACTCATACGTAAACGCGCACGCAAGTTAGCATCAGCTAACTGATCATTAGCTGGTTGATGCATGTTTTCTTCAGCTAACACGTCAGTAATTGTACTAAATAATGTATTATGCGTGGCAGTTAAATCAACGGTGATTGCGTTTAAATCAGCTGATTCAATCACACGCATCGCATCATCAAAGTCTCCCGGATGACTTTTACACGGTAACATCACACCTAAACTATTGGTTGGCATGGCGCGTTTAATTAAATGGGCAACAACCGCTGAATCAATCCCTCCGCTGACGCCAACAACTAATCCTTTTACGTTTGCTTCTCCCACTTTTTCTTTTAACCATGATACTAAATGTTTGACTTTTTTCTCCATGAGTACTTTCGCTCCTTTTATTCGTCTAGTTCTATTATTCCTTAAAAACGCGAAAGTTTCAATCCAATCATACGATGAGTTTCATCTCTTCATCATACTGGGTCTCATTTAGCGACAGTGATGACAATATCCACAGTAATATTGGCAACTTTGAGCCGTACGTTTAATTGGCGGCCACGGTTCATAGTGCTTGCGTTTTGGCGTTTGTATATTGGTCGCGTGAGACGGTTGAGAATCTTTCTGTATTTCTTTAGTCTCCTGTCCTTTTTCCATTGTTTTTGCGTTTGATTGTTTGTTTATGACTAACTTTTTTTTATCTTCTTTCATAGAAATAAGAGCTGACTTGTCTGTTAGCACTTGTTCTTTTTCAGATGAGAGGGTGTGTTCAGTCGATTTCAGGTTTACCTCTTCATTCCCTTCCTTTTTGATTTCTTTACTGTTTGTTGGACTTTGATGGTGATCACTGTCTTGAAAAGCTTCGGTGACTTTTTTTAAGTTAGGAATGTACACCTTCATACCAGCGACTAAGCAGTCGGGTTGAATAAAATCAGGGTTAAATTGTCTTAAATCATCCAACGTTACTTGATATTTATTGGCGATGGTCACAAAGGTTTCTTTCGGACGAACGATATGAATACGCATGAGTTAACGCCTCCTTTACCGTTAGTCTATGCACCTATGTCTATATTTATAAAAACAAGCGGTCTTTTAAGCGAATTTTTAAGAAATTAATCTGTTCATTTGAAATCACATAGGGAAACCGTTGCATTTTCAGCTGTAAACACCTACACTAAACTTAATACAACGATAATGAATGAAGGATGAGAAACTATGTCAGAACAAAAAATGTCAGGCACCGACCGACGCGACTACTTGCTAAAGGTACTTAACCAAGCATCTGAACCACTTACCGGTAATGCGCTCGCTAAAAAAACAGGCGTCAGTCGTCAAGTCATTGTACAAGATATCTCTTTACTTAAAGCTACTGGCGAACAAATCATGCGACGAGCCAAGGGTATTTATTAATCAAACATACCCAAAACGACCGGACTTTTAAGCGCCTCATCGTCTGTCAGCACACACCAGAAGAAACAGCGGAAGAATTGTACCTCATGGTAGACCAAGGGGTGATGGTGAGGAATGTCGTTATTGAACATCCTGTATACGGGGACTTAGAGGCCACACTGATGTTAAAAGACCGTCACGATGTCAATGAATTTCTAACAAAAATTAAAACGACAAACGCACCCTATTTAGCTGAGTTAACCGATGGGGTTCACATTCACACCTTAGAAAGTGATAGAGAAGAAAAGATTGACAGTTGTATCCATGCGCTTGAAGAACGAGGATTTATCTTCCATTCCGAAGGGTAAGGACACATAGCCAGTGATCAAACACCATGCCTTAATACGATAAACAACAAAGGCCCAAACGAACAATGTCGTTTGGGCCTTTGTATATAAAAATGTCGTTAAACGTCATGAAGTACTTCTGTTACGTGGTAATAAGGATAACTCCCTAAAACTTCTACTTGGCAACCAATAGCTTCTAGCTCTTGAATCGTATTTGGAATAAGGATATCATCCATTTTTTGTTCAATATCAATAAGGAAATAATATTGACCAAGGGCTGTTTTCATTGGACGCGATTCAATTTTAGATAAATTAATCCGGCGCCACGCAAATGCCGATAACACTTGGTGTAGTGCCCCGGCATGGTCAGTCGGTAAGGCAATCATAAAGGTTGTTTTAAACCCCTTAACGGGTAAGTTGTTTGACCTGAGTGCCGTATCATTTTTATGTAAGACGACAAAGCGCGTATGATTATTCGCAATATCATGAATGTCTCGTTTAATAATCGCTAAATCATACGTTTCGGCCGCTTTTTCATTGGCAATGGCTCCAATCAATTGTTCTGGATGTTCACTGACAAACTGAGCTGCTGCACCTGTTGAATTATACATTTCTTTCTTCACTTGTCGCATATCTTGAGTTAAAAACTGATGGCATTGCGCCAATGCGTGGGGATGTGAATAGATCACATCTGTGTCTTGCCAACGCAAGGCATTTTCTTTATGTACCATGAAATGTTGTCTAATAGGGACAACAATTTCACTGACGATTTTTAGCTGTTTTGATTCAATCAGATAGTCAAGCGTTAAATTCACCGTTCCTTCTAACGTATTTTCTAGCGGGACGACCACGTATTTTACATGCCCAAACTTCACCGCATCAAAGCAATCGGGAATGGTTTGATAAGGCATGTGTTTCTCACCTTTAAATAACGCATCCACCGCCATACTTGTAAACGTGCCTCTCGGCCTAAATAGCCTACTGAATAACTCATCCTTACCTCCATTCTAACGCCTCACGCGCCTGAACCTAATACGTCAACCTTCTCAATAAATTGATGTTGCTTGAGTCGTGTTAATAACTCGTCTAAATCCATTTTCAGATTTTCAATATCGAGTGACACGGTGACATTGGCTTTACCGTTTAATGGAATCGATTGATGGATCGTTAAAATATTCCCGCCCGCTTTAGCCACCATATCAAGTAAATGCGATAACGTACCTGAACGATCTTCTAAATGGAAAAACAACGTAATAATTTTTGTCTGTTGAATCGCTTGAAAAGGGAAAACAGCGTCTCGATATTTATAAAAGGCACTGCGTGATAACCCAACTTTTTGTACAGCTTCGTAGATCGATGTCGCTTTACCACGCTCCAAATCTTTTTTTTACTTGGAGCGTCTTTTTCATTGCCTCTGGTAAAAAATCACCACGCACAAGATAAAAAGTGTCTTTTTCATTTTTCATCATCTGCTTCCCCCTCACTCACAACTTATTCGATAAATTCAAATTCGTAATTCATCAGGCGCACAACGTCGCCATCTTTTGCCCCGCGTTCTCGCAAGGCTTCATCAATACCCATCGAACGCATTTGTCTTGAAAAGCGCTGAATCGATTCATCACGCGTTAAGTCTGTCATCTTAAACAACTTCTCGATTTTTGCACCAGATAAGACGTACGCTCCATCATCATCACGAGTAATAATGAATGGCACTTCTTCAGGTTGATGTTTATAAACGATATGTTCTGGCGCTTCTTCAACCGGTTTAATGCGGTGCGGTGTCTCGTCAAGTGTATCCGCAATCGCAAATAATAGCTCTCTTAAACCTTCACGTGTAATCGTTGACAGGCGATAGATGGGATAATCTTCTGTCAGTTGTTCTTTAAAGAAAGCTAGTTGTTCTTCTGCTTCAGGAATATCCATCTTGTTAGCAACAATGATTTGTGGACGTTCAAGTAACGTCTGATCATATGCTCTTAACTCCTCATTAATTGTCACGAAATCGTCATATGGATCTCGGCCTTCTGTTGATGCCATATCGATGATATGGACAATCACACGCGTCCGTTCAATATGACGCAAGAATTGGTGACCGAGTCCAACGCCTTCACTTGCCCCTTCAATAAGTCCTGGTAAATCAGCCATCACAAAACTGCGATGATCTTCTGTTTCGACCATACCTAAATTTGGTTGCAGTGTTGTAAAGTGATAATCAGCAATTTTAGGTCTTGCGGCACTGACGACCGATAAAAGCGTTGATTTTCCGACACTCGGAAATCCGACGAGACCGACATCTGCCATCACTTTTAGTTCAATGACAATATCACGTTCGATACCTGGTTCCCCGTTTTCCGCGATTTCAGGTGCCGGATTTTTGCTGACGCAAAACGAATATTCCCACGACCACCACGACCACCTTTACAGATAATCGCCTGTTGTTCATGTTCAGTTAAATCCGCTAACACTTCACCTGTCTCATCATCTTTAATTGTCGTACCTGGCGGTACTTTTAGTACCATTGGTGCAGCATTTTTACCATGTTGACCTTTACTCATACCATTTTCCCCGCGTTTGGCTTTAAAATGACGTTGATAACGGAAATCCATTAACGTACTGAGACCTTCATCTACTTCAAAGACAACGTCGGCACCATTACCGCCGTCACCACCAGATGGCCCACCAAATGGGACATATTTTTCGCGACGGAAGGACGCTAAACCATTCCCACCATCACCAGCTTTGACATACACTTTGACCTGATCGACAAACATAACCTCACCTCTTTTTCAATATGTTCTAGTTATTATTTACTTGTACGTGTTGTTTCATTATGATTTCTTTCGAAGTTACTTCAATTTCAAAAAAATGTGTCTCTAAATGCGTTAAATCAACGTCTTCTACCTCACTATTTAACATCCATGTATAGTGAATAGTGACACATATATCAGTGACTGCCATCACACGCACATGCAACGTGTGGATGTGTGACCGTTGCGGCAAAAGGGAAGATAACACCTCATTGACAGACATCGCTATACGTTCATCTATTGCTTCGGTTGATGGCACGTTACTAAAGCTTAAGCCATCAATCGAAAGCGTAAAATCCCCTTGATAATAAGCAAACACAACACTCGTTTTCTCAAGTGGGAGACTGAGTATCTGTCGTTCTAATTCTAATTGCTGCATCCAATCCGCAAGAATTTCAGCGACTTTTTCTTTCTTTTGCATTTGTTCATAACCGAGTAAGAGTTGTAGTTGATTCGCATGATCATGGCGTTTCTTTTTCAATAACTGTTGACATGTCCATTCCTTCACACTTGTCACCTCTTTGATAATTGTATGAAAATTATAACAAATATCACGCACCCTGTACATTGAATCAAAAAAATAATCAAATAAAAAAGCGCGCCTCCTAAGAAAACTCTAAAGAGACACGCTTGTTATTCTAACGTCTTATGCTTCCTGTGCAACAGGATACACACTTACGCGTTTGCGATTACGGCCAACGCGCTCGAAACGTACGATACCGTCTGTTTTAGCGTAAAGAGTATCATCTCCACCACGACCAACGTTTGTACCAGGATAAATCTTAGTACCACGTTGACGGTAAAGAATAGATCCGCCAGTAACCATTTGTCCATCAGCACGCTTAGCGCCTAGACGTTTTGATTCTGAATCACGACCGTTCTTTGAGCTACCTACACCTTTTTTAGATGCGAAAAATTGTAAGTCTAAACGTAACATCATCGGTTTCAACCTCCTTGTTTTTCAAAGATAGTTATATACTGACCATAGTCATGTTCGATTGTTTCTAAAGTTGTCACCATACCTTCTAACAACAAACGCGCCGCATTTAAAGCGTCGGCATTTACGTCGCTTGGTAGGATCACCTTTAAATAACCACCATCTGTGCCTTGGTCAATCATAGGTTCAATTCCACTATGTTTCATGACTGCATTGGTCATACCGAAAGTAACGGCTGATACTGCAGCACAAACTAGATCGTGACCATGAGGGCCACTATCCGCATGCCCGCTTAATTCAAACCCTTCTATGGTTTGATCGGGCAAACGATAAATAATTGCTTTAATCATTGTTCATCCAACCTTAAGCGTTGATCTTTTCGATAACCACTTTTGTATATGGCTGACGGTGACCTTGCTTACGGTGATAGTTTTTCTTAGGCTTAAACTTGTAAATTGTTACTTTCTTTTGACGACCGTGTTTTTCAACTTTCGCCTCAACAGAAGCACCTTCTACTAATGGCGCGCCAACTTTTACGTCGTCACCACTTACAAAAAGAACTTTGTCAAATGTAACAGTTTCACCAGCTTCAGCAGCTAACTTTTCAATGTAGATTTCTTGACCTTCTTCTACTTTGATTTGTTTACCACCTGTTTCGATAATTGCGTACATCCTACTGCACCTCCTTAAAGACTCAGACTCGCCATCACAGGCGCATTCACATGCTTAAAACCTGGTCAGTGCGGTTGTAGCAACGGGTGCTACATAACTTGCATAACGTACAAATCATACCACGGCGCATTAAAGCTTGTCAATAGTTTCTGATTGGTTTTCAAAAAGAAACGTATCGATTAATGTCTGACTACCATGACGTATGAATGAAAAACGCGGTTCGGTCATGTCTTGTAAAAAATACACAACAGCTGAAGTCGTTTTTGAGAGAACTTCACGGTCAATATTTTCAAGAAACGCTTGGTACACATCAGGTGATACACGCACAACCGCAACATCCTCTGTTAGTGAGGCGATGGCACGTTCAAGTTCAAAACAAAGGGTCGCACGTTTTAAAGGCGAAGGCATGAGTTGTTGATCAAATAACGTGTCCATCACACTTTTTGTTTCACGCTTCCTCGTCAGTTCGAATAAACATCCGGGAAAACCAATATAATTTCACTGGTAAAGTGTCTTCGGCTATTGCTTTTTTTAACGTATCCATGACCGCCTGTTGATCTTTTCTGGACGGCATCCGAATGAAATCAATCACAATCATACCAGAAAGATTACGAGCCTGAATGACTTTAGCGGCTTGTTTAGCCGCTTGTTTATTAATAGATACCACGGACCGCGCCCGTGATTGATTGGACGTATAGCTTTTTGAATTGACATCAATCACTGTCATTGCTTCTGTTTGTTGGACAATGAGTTCCACACCTAAACCGGCATCGATGATGGGTGTGGATAATCGTTCAATATACGCAGTAATTTTAGGAGCAAGGCCTTGAATAGCAGCCTTTTTTACTTGGACCTGGACACGGTCACTATAGACAGATTCGATTTGTCGTTTCAACTTTACATCATCGACAATGACCTGGTCAATTGTCGATAAATCTCGTCCTTCCAGGTACTTTAGGTGCGTCTCACTTGTTGATGACAACTGCCCTGGTTTGTTCTGTGCTTTTGCGCATGCGAGGTAATGCTGAAAGCGCGCTTGTAACGTTTCTAATTGAATTAATAGTTCTTGGTCAGACAGTGCATCCGCTTTTGTGCGTACGACTACCCCACCTGTATTTAACTGACCGCTAAACAAGGTTTGCAGCTCCTGCCTTTTATCATCAGCTAATTTCCGTGAGACATTGCCCCCTTCCTCATACGGTAAGTAGACGAGCGCCTGATCAGATAGATTGATTTTCCTCGTGAGTCTTGCACCTTTAGATAGAAACGGTGCTTTTGTCACTTGGACAATGATATATTGCCCTTCGGTTAAACCGGACGCTTGATCATGCTGATTATAATCGTGATGATCTAGATAACCCGGTGTCTCAAGTCCAATATCAACGAAACTTGCATTTAGCTGGTGGTCAATATCCGTGATTCGGCCATAAAAGATGGCGCCGACCAACACATCTTCATTTGGTCGGATGAACTGAAGATCTGTGATGATCTCTTGTTCGGTTGTGATATGTAATTTTTCGGTTAGTTGTGTCAGTAAAAAGAGCGTTGTCATGTCAGTCACCTATTTCTAAATAATATTTCACCGGATTCATATATCGCTCAATCATCTGTTGTTCACTGATCAGTTGGTGTGTTTGTTTAATGATAAACATCGTTGATTGATTTAAGCGTAAGCATTTGAGGGCTTGATTGGGTTGAACATCTGAATCAATGTGTGCCAGTAATGGCTGTTTTATCATGTTTTTTCGTCGAAATAACAAAAAGCGATACCACATATAAGGTTCATCTTTTAAGTCTAGCCGAATTTCGCGTAAAAGAAAACCTACAAGCAACAGAAAAGCGAAAGAAAAGTGACCATAAAAAATAAAGCCCCACGTTAATATGAAGATATTGAGAATAGATAGCATTAACGTGAGGTGATAACTTTTTTTTAAAAGGCAGGCGGAGATTACATAAGAGATAGATGATTTTCCCACCATCTAACGGCCAAATCGGTAGAAGGTTAAAACAGACGAGTGTCACATTCGCACGCATCGCAAAATCGATCACTGTCATTGGTTGAGCGGATTGTTTTAAAAATAAACAGGCAAAAAAAATAGCCACATGCTGCAGTGGACCGGCTAGTACAACGAGCCATTGTTCTTTTAGTGGGCGCATGAGAAAAGCGTCTGTTTCCATCACGCATCCGAACATAAACAGCCGTAACTCTTTGATTGGCCATTTAAAATATAGCGCCGTTAAAAAATGACCACATTCGTGCCAGCACATGATCACTAACAATACGAGATAATTGGTTAATTGACCTGTCAGAATGACGACGATGACAAATAACAGCCAACTAATATCGATAGACATTCGCCGAGATCTCGTTATTTTCATTCTGGATGCTCCACTAATAAGTCAACGACCCCAGCGCTATTCTGAAGGGTCACTTCACCAATCTGTTCATTTTCTCGAATGAATTGATAAGGTAACACACTCGTCTTAGCTAAACCGCTATAGGTCATACTTTCTCCTGACGCATGTTGAATCCTCACGGCTTCTTTACCATTGTCACCTTTACCGACATAGATGACCAAGCCCGATTGTACCGCATAAATATTTTTATCGCCAACCGCAACCGTCACACCTTCGGTTAGTTGATCTTTCTCAGCGACCGTAATGGCTAACGTTTGATGGTGAGGTGGGAGCGGTTGAAAGACATCGATGACGGTACCAAAGCGCTGCTCATACCATTGATAGACAGAAGCGAAAGGAAAATCCTGTAAAAGCGTGCGATTAACAGTCATTGTTAATGACGCAGGACTATCTGTTGATTGACTAAAGCTCATCAGACAAAAAAGCACGGCTGATAGTGTTAATTTAACAAGATGAGGCGTGAGTAAATGAGAACGTGTAGATGCCTGTGGATGATGCATTTTCTTCATAAGTGTTGCCTTCTCTTTATTAAGCGCTTTTATATGTGACAATGATTTTGGTGTCATATAACCCTCTCCTTTTTCATCCGCCTCTATGTATGGCGTTACAATAAAGGATACGTCTTTAAGAGAGAGAATATGACACAACAAAAGCATCAAACCTTTAAAAATAAAAAGGATTGATGCTTTTTTCATTATTTTTCGCGCATACCGAAGAATTTTTTCACTTTTGTCATAAAGGTTTGTTCCTGATCAAATGATTGTAGCGGTACTGATTCCCCTAATATGCGACGAGCAATATTTCGATAACTGATTGATGACTTAATGTTTGGATTTAACGCAACAGGTTCACCGTGATTTGAAGCTTTTATGACTTCATCGTCATCTTGTACGATACCGAGTAAATCAATCGATAGCACTTGAATAATTTCATCGATCGTCATCATATCGCCACTTTCCATCATATGATTTCTGATCCGGTTAATGATAAGTTTCGGCGAGGTAATCTCTTCTTGTTCCAACAGTCCGATAATTCGATCAGCATCACGTACACTTGATTTTTCTGGTGTCGTCACGACAATCGCATGATCTGCTCCAGCGACCGCATTTTTATAGCCTTGTTCAATCCCTGCTGGGCAATCTATCAAAATATAATCAAACTCTTGTTTTAATTCATTAACCATCTCAATCATAGCCTCAGGTGATAAATCATGCTTATCACTTGTTTGCGCGGCAGGTAGGAGGAATAAATAATCGAACCGTTTATCTTTGATAAGTGCTTGTTTCAACTTACAGCGTCCTTGCGCCACATCAATAATGTCATAAATAATTCGATTTTCTAGACCCATCACGACATCTAAGTTGCGCAAGCCAATATCGGTATCCATTAAACATACTTTTTTATCCATTAATGCCAAGGCTGTTCCGAGGTTTGCGGTCGTTGTCGTTTTACCAACGCCACCTTTACCTGAGGTAATTACAATCGCTTCAGACATTTAAAACACTCCTTTCAAACCCATTAATGACTGGGCGCTTTTTCATCACGTGTTGCAGCCGATCCATGATAATCTGACCATCATCGATATAGGCACACTCCATGTACACCCCATCCGTTTCGTAATCGGGGCACGTGAATACAGTTCGGCAATTCTTAATTGAACCGGGTTCATGAGTGAGGCTGCAATCACGACATCCGTATTCCCCTCATACCCCGCATGGGCAATCCCGCGTAGGGCACCTAAGACAAAGACATTGCCGGTCGCTTTCACTGTCCCACCCGGATTCACGTCACCAATCACAAGCACATCGCCGACAATATCAACGACTTGCCCTGACCGGACCGGACGGGTATGCAGATGAATATCTGATGCTTCTTTTAAAGCTAAGGCTTCTTGTTTTGTGATGACGTGCGAGACGATATCTTGAACAACAAGACGACGTTTAGATTGAATCAATGTTTTTAATTCTTCTTTCTCGTCCGTATGTAATAGGCGGTTCCCTAGTTCAACTTTAATCGTAATAAGCGAATCAACTTCGTCAAAATCGTCTTGATTTAACATATCAATCAACTGTTCTTTAACAGCATGAAACGGCGCATCATCACTTAAAAATAACGTTAAACCGTCTCGTGTACCTTTAATCATCACTAATGGTTTTTGAGACATGTCTACACCTCCATCCTTACTTTTGTTCAAAACGTTCAAACGAATAACGTGCGAGTAAACGTTTAAATAACATGAATTGAATGAGAAAAACTAAATAATTCATTGCCAGTGTCATCAATAAGCGTTGTTCCAAGTAGTCTTGAATACTGAGTCCTGTTATACCAATCAGTTGGTAGAGCCAATAAATCATCCCATCTACTAAAATAATCGCTAAAAAGAAGACAAAACTTGAGACATAAAAGTTAACATGTAAGACTTTTCTTAAATGATGAATAACGTATATCACAACAGCATAACTAAACATATAGACACCAATAATCTGACTATAGACGATATCCAGGACAAGGCCACTGAGGATGGCATATAAAAAGCTATAATACGACGTCTCTTCATCGTAGTATAAGCCAATCATAATAAGAAAAACAAAGACCCCATGGATGGTGACGATAAAGCCACTTGCTTCAAAACTATCCGGAATAAATAAGAAATTAATTCCTTGTAAAATGATCAACATAAACAATATGAGAGGTGGGAATAAGCGTGACATTACTCATCCCCACTTTCTTCAACCTCGTCAATCGACGTAAGTAAGCGATCAACCACAATCACGTGATTCAACTCTTCAATATCCGCTGAAGGCTTTACATACGCAATTTGGGTTAAACCATATTGGTCTGTCGTTACTTCTTCTATCGAACCAATTTCTAAGCCTTTAGGAAAGACGCCACCTAACCTGATGAAAACACGGTTGTATCAAGTGGAATATCTTCATAGCTATCAGTAAATTCAAGTAACAGTTGTTCTCGCGTATCATCGTAACCTAAGATAAACCCTTTTGCATCTGTCTCCGTCTCTGGTAAATCAACATTGACAGAAATACGATTCGAGCGGTCAAAGCCATTAAGTAATAAGACAGTCGAGGTGAACTGCCGATGATTGAATTTTACCAATCATCCCGCTAGCTGTAATCACAGCCATATCTTTTTCAACACCGTGTTGCTTACCTTTATTTAATGTGACCTGATTAAACCATTGTTCAGGACTTCTGGCGATAACAGTCGCTTGAATCGGACGATAGTCCGTCATTGTTTCCGTCTTATCTAAGACCGCCTTTAATTCTTCATTTTCTTTCGTTAACTCTTGTACTTCATATAACTTTTGTTGGTACGTTGAGAGATTCTCTTTCAATTGTTGGTTCTCTTCATACACCTGCTTCATTTCATCAATATTTCCAATAACATCTCTGACATAATAGACAGGACGTAGTAGCACATTTTGAAACGAACAACGGTATCTTGGATGAACTCTTCAACGGAAGAAAGCTCTTCACGATTGCTTAAAGAATAGCCAATGAGTCCCACAAGAATAATAAGGCTAATAAGAATCGTGAATAGCCGTTTTCTTCTAAAAAACGACATAATGAAACCTCCAATAAGCGTTAGTTGTTTCTACTAGCAACGTTAGGATGCGATTTAAAATGTTCGATATACTCTAAAGCTTTTCCTGTCCCAATCGCAACGGAGTCAAGTGGTGATTCCGCAATAAAGACCGGCATTTTTGTTTCATCAGAGATAACACCATCTAAATCTTTAAGTAATGCACCGCCACCTGATAAGACAATGCCACGTTCCATAATGTCCGCTGACAATTCTGGTGGTGTTTTTTCCAAGGTCACTTTAACGGCTTCAACAATCGCTGCCACCGTATCGCTAAGTGCTTCGGCAATTTCAGTTGAGGTGACTGTAATCGTTTTTGGTAAGCCTGTAAGTAAATCTCGCCCACGTAAATCAATCGATGTTTCCTCTTCACTTACGCGCGCTTGCCCGATTTCCATCTTAACGGTTTCAGCTGAACGCACCCCAATCATTAAGCTGTATTTCTTACGGATATATTGAATAATCGCCTCATCCATATCGTCACCTGCGGTACGAATCGACTGACTTGTGACGACACCACCGAGTGAAATAACCGCTACCTCTGTCGTACCACCACCGATATCAACAATCATACTACCCGTCGGTTCCCATACAGGTAAGCCTGCCCCAATCGCTGCCGCAAAAGGTTCAGATACAGGAAAGGCTTCTCTTGCGCCTGCTTGTTTAGTCGCGTCAATCACCGCACGCTCTTCTACCATCGTAATGCCTGATGGGACACAGACCATAACATTCGGCTTACGCGCAAATGGTGAACGTTTTTTCTGAGCCAAACGAATATAATACTTCATCATTGCTGCGGTTGTATCATAATCAGCGATCACACCATCCTTCATTGGACGAATAACTGAAATATTGCCTGGTGTACGACCAATCATGTTACGTGCATCACTACCGACAGCTTCTATCGCTCCTGTCGTATTGTTTTTAGATACAACGGATGGTTCTCTAACGACAACCCCTTTACCTTTAATGTATACGAGCGTATTCGCTGTCCCTAAGTCAATCCCTAAATCTTGCGTAAAACTAAATTTCCCCACGTTAATCTTCCTTCCTTATTTACACGTCTCTATTTATCTTTGATATGTGTGTTTGTCATAATAGTAATAGTAAACACCTAACACAAGTCGCTCACCTCGTGTTAGGTGTTTAGTTTTTAACTTGCTTATTCAATTATACGAGAATTTGAAAAAAATAGATAGGGGTTAGACGTACCCTTTTTCTTTTAATGACACAAATTTATGATCACCGATAATGATATGGTCGAGTAACGATATACCAATCAGTTCTCCACATTCAACTAAACGTTTGGTCACTTGAATATCTTCTTGAGATGGTGATGGGTCGTAGGGTCGGTAGTAAGAAGCGAATCTACCTCCCTCAGAACCGTACGTACTCCTTTCAAAGTATACGGCTCGCCAGTGTGAGGGCAATCAGGAGAAGGATGATTCAGATAAGAGAATGGCTGAAAACCCACTTGGTTCAGTTTCAACCGGGCGCATCTTTTCGTCAAGCGATATTTATGCGCAATCGTACATACCAGGCTCTGATAGGCAAAGTGGTCTAATTTGGCTAGAGCTATTTTATTAGTGGCATACCGGTAGTAGTCATGAATGGCTGTCATTTCGTCTTTGTACCGTTTATAAATATAATCGATAGATTGATAGACAAGAAAGCGTCGACTTTCCGGACGATGATGATTATACACCCCGTACTTAAAGCAATGCGCGAGATGCGTTAATTGCGGTATCGGAATCGTTAAAGCGAGTGACTGACCCGCTCTTTTTATGTGATAGCCTTTATACATCATTTTTTCAAATCGTTTGACCTTGAGTGTCACATGATGCCTACGGAGTGCAAGTATCACTTCCGATACCGGACGATCACTCGTAAAAATAATGTGGTAGTGTGACGTTTCTTTAAAATCAATAAACATTAGCCCTAAATTTTCTAGAACAGCTAATACATGCGCATGCATCATACGATCACTCGTTGACACAATCCAAAGAGGGGGATAATTAAGATCTTTCACATTCTCTCTTTCCTCTCCTTATACTTTCTCACACCTGTCTTCCTTTTCCGTGCTAAACAGATTACCTGCAAACGTTGAATAATACGAAGACTCCGTTACCTTATAACTTGTGCTACTTAGGCAATCCCTACCTTACTAATCAATCAAGATACGTCATACTTAGGTACTCCTTTCAACTATTGCTTTCCAATGGGAAAACTCAGAGGAATAAGCTTATCATATACTGTATCTGACGCGCACAGCATATTTATTCCTATCACGTATCCAACGCGTCTGTAAGTTTAGAGTTCAGGCAGTATAGCTTTTACCATATATGACTTAACAAAAAGATCATGCGATGGTCCCGCAGATTATTTCTAATTGACGGTAAGATCTCTTGTTACTAAAAGTGATAAGCATTTTAGGGTGAATAACCACTTGATGGACTAACTGTGTAGGCGCACGCCAGAAGGATGATTGTGTAAGCAAACGATCGAGGCACAAGAGCGCTTAATAGCTTCACGGAAGATTTCACGTGGATGCGAGATCGAAGCATTTAGGCTCCCAATAAAGATGGTTTGTTGATGGATAATTTGATTCTTCGTATCAAGGAATAGGACGATAAAATGTTCCTGCTTTAAGAGACGCATATCTTCCATGACATAATTAGCGCCGTCTTCGGGGCAACGAATGACATAACGATCCGTTTTTTTAAATCGACCCATGCGATTACCCAATTCAATGGCAGCTAAAATACTGACGGCTTTGACTTGTCCAATGCCTTTAATTTGAACGAGTTCTTCAAGCGTGGCTTCTCTTAAACATTCAATCCCGTCAAAATGTTGATAGAGGCGAATCGCTAAATCATGAACACTTTCTTCACGTGTACCAGAACCAATCACAATCGCCAACAATTCTTGGTCGGATAAATGACTCGCGCCTTTGTTAATGAGTCTTTCTCTCGGCCTGTCTTGTTTGGGGATATCTTTCATTCGGACATGGAGTTCTTTCAACATGTCACTAACCTCCTTTCTTTATGATGTCTTTAGTTTAATCATTTTTACCTACTCTGCAAGTAAACATAAGAAGTCACCAAGATAAATTGTCATTAAAAGCATTCAAAAACCCACAAAACATGCGCTAAATTTAAAATTTTATAAGTTTTATGGCATCAAAAAAAGATTGACACATATGCGCCAATCTTTTCTCCCTAATGAAATAGTCTAACAATCACGCTTCATTATTCAATGAGGATACTTTCATTATAAAAAGCACGAATCGTTAATATAGCTTGCGTTTGAGTGTCACTTTGTTTCGTTAAATCTAATTCTGTTATTTCAATGAGGCGATCAATCGATTCTAATTGTTCCATGTAAGATTCTATGCCTATCACGTTATCACTTGTTAAGGTCACTTGATAGTGAATGGCACTGACACCGTCCGGATAAAATGCCGCATCTTCAGTCAAGCCTGCCCCACTGAGATTAATGGACGTTATAGAAACACCTGTCCTTGTTTCTAAGTCAAACAGGGTTTCAACAATTTGATCAACGGCTTCCTCAGTAGGCAAATGATTTCTAACGGCCTCAGCTTCTTGATTTAAGGCGTTTTCAGTCTGTTCATTCATCTCTGCTTGCCTTAAGACAAGTCGGTGTTCAGCTAAAGTTTGTTCTGTTACTTCAAGCTCTTCATGTAGCGGATCAAGTAAATAGCCTGAACCATAATAAAACAGAAACCCAAAGACAGCAACTATAATTAATACAATCAAGGTTTCATTTTTCCCCCACTTAATTATCATCGCTAAACACCTCACTTACTTGCGTCCGGTCAATCATCAAAGTAAACTGCGTCACATACGCCGTATCATTTACATCAATTGTTTCTAACGTCACACTTGTCACATAAGGTAAATTCACCAGGTTACGTTGCATGTCAACGACGTGTTGGTCATTGTCAAATATAATTTCAAGCTGTACAATGCCAGTAATGGTGAAAAAGAACCGCTCGACAGTTGCTGATGCTTGACTTGGTATTTGTTCTAACACATCATGATATAAATCATCTAACGGAAACTGGTTCTGCATCAATGTGTCTCGTTGATTAACTAATGTTGAGACTTGGTTACCGATTAAGTTGACCCGTTGTGATTCACTGATTTCATCGGCTTGTTGACTAATCGTGTCTCTATTACGTGATGTGTCAGTTTTAATGGATTCTGTCATCCACCAAAAATAACCCCCGAGTAATCCAAACAAGAGTAAGGCGATCACACTGATTAAAAATAGTGTGATGTTCTTTTTTTTCTTTTCAAAAAAGTTAATATTAACCATGTTTCGCCTCCTCTATTCTTCGGTATGGTCAAGATTTTGATTAGAATGCGTTGAATCGTCCTTCAGTCCTGACTCCACTGATGGTTCTATTTGTTGCTCTTTTTGTTTTCGTGAGCTTTTTTTATTTTTTGTTACCGCACTTTTAGGTTTGACTTGTTTCTTTTTCGATGATGATTCTTTGTAACCTAGACCGATTAAAGCTCCATAGCCATTAGGTAACGCCCTCGGTAAGTTGAGAGTTTTCACACTAATGTCAAATCGATCAGCCATCGTCTCCTTTAATTGAACGAGGTCGGGATGGTCACCTAAAAAAGCAACGTCAGTCACACCGGCACTTCCGTCTAGAACTGAATACTGATAAAAATCCATGAATCGTTCAATCGTGATTAACGTATTATCCCGCTCATCTTCTAACTCTTCTTTAGGTAGCGTGGAAACAAGTTCTTTTCCCGCCTCATCCAGTTGCCATGCTTGATAAGCATTTGAACTATGGACGTGCCGATTAAATTTCGGTTTATTATGATGGAAGACGGTTAAAGTTAAATCAAGTTTATTCCACTGGATCATCAACAAATGTTCATCATCTGTGGCGTCATGAAGCGATTGATACACCCGATAACCGCTGAGAAACGAAATGTCTGCGACAGCAGGGTTTAAACCAACGTCATTAAACAGTTTTTCAAAAGGTTTTAAGCGTTCTTTAGGATAAGCAAATAACAGAATCTCATTTGTTTCTTCCCCGAAGTTTAAGACATCAAAATCTAACACAGGATCTTTAAATGGTAAGCGAATACTACCTTCAAGCTGTAAGCGAATATATTGTTTCGCTTCATCATTAGATAGTTGGTTTGGAATCTCTTCTGTCCGCATCGTCACAAAACTATCAGGGACAAGAAAAGAGAGTTCAGCTCGTCGCCACTTCTTTTGTTCGACCAACGTTCGCAAGTGGCGTTTTAATTGTGCTTCATTAATTATACGACCATCTTCCATGACCAGTTGATCAAAAAAGACTTCTCCAAAATCTATATGTTCATCCGTTTTCATTTTCGGGCAGACAAGGTAACGGATACTTCGATCATTTATCGATAAAAACATGTTTTCTTAAAAAGTCCCATATGCTGTCATCCTTTATAAACAGTTTAGAAAAAGCTAAAATACCAATCTAATATAGCATCGCCAGTAAAGAGGACCGTAAGGGCCGCCATACTAATGTAAGGACCGAAAGGCACTTTAGATTTCCGTGTTACTTTACCGAGCAACAATAACACTATATTGACTAACGTACCATACAATGTCGATAGTAAAAAGATAAGTAAAACGCCGCCAATGCCAAATAAATATCCGAGCACAAAGAAATACTTCATATCCCCCGCCCCCATACCACCTTGACTTAAGACAATCACGACAAAGATTAAGCCAAATCCTATCAAAGCGCCTAGAAGTGATGAATACCATGGATCAAGTGGCTCGAATAATCGCAACATAACAATCAGTGGTAAGAAAAACAGTAGAATATGATTCGGTATTAAGAAATATGTAAGATCGGTCACGATGATGATAACGGCGAGCGATACCGCAACAAGCGCAATCAGTGTGTCTAGTGTTAGACCATAAACAATGTAACTCAGCATAAAACCGATACCTGTCAGTAATTCGATCACAGGATACATCCAACTAATCTTCGTTCCACATCCACGACACTTTCCGCGTTGGATAATAAACGAAATAACTGGAATCAGTTCGAGTGCCGTTAATTGTTTATGACACTTCGGACAGTATGAGCGGTCATGTGATAAAAAGTTTTTCTTCGGTACCCTCAAACCGACAACGTTATAAAATGATCCGAGTACAAGACCAAAGATAAAGAAGGTGATGCTGTAGAATAATGTCATAACAACACTCCTAGATAGAAATAAAGACCCCTCTTTGAGGAGTCTAAACTAAAAATATTTTTTAAGATGGCGGTGTGTAACCGTCAATACTATAAATACCCTCGTCGGATTTTGATATTGTATCAGTTTCAGCTATGCCACTAGGAAGATCAGAGCTTCTTAAATCTAAATAATTAGGAATCAGATCCCCAATAGTAGTTGTACCAGATGTAAATTCTTGATTAGCATCGGCTAATCTCGCTGCATCTAGAATTAATTTAACTTCAGCTGCATCAGCATCCGTTTCCGCTTTATCAATAATATTCCCTACCGCAGGAATGGCAATCGCGACGATAATACCTAAAATAACAATAACAGCTAAGAGTTCGACTAACGTAAAACCTTTTTCTTTCTTAAGTAATGTTTTGAATTTGTTAACCATAATAATTCCTCCTCTTAATATGTGTGTAATGGATGACTTATGATGATATAAAAAAAGACTCACAACATAAATAAACCATTATGATGTCAGCCGGTTGCACTACTTGCTCTTGTTTATCCAAGTGCCCAAATAAGGATAAACCGTCAACGCATCTGAGTTATTACTTAATGCTATTATACTACAAAATGGTAACATGTCTACCATTTTATTTGGATTATTTGAACTTTATTTGCATCTTTTAGTGACAACTTTACCGATACATCTGTACTACTTTAAATACCTTCAAATAAGCTAAACATTGGAATAACAATAGCTAAAACAATCGCACCGACGACGACCGCTAAGAAGATGATCATGACCGGTTCAATCAATGCTTTAAGTTTGTCGGCCGCTTCTTCTAATTCTTCTTCATAGAATTGCGCCACTTTTTTTAACATATCATCCATTGAGCCTGTTGCTTCACCAACCGCAATCATTTGAGTGATTAGTTTAGGAAATACCCAATGCCCCTTCATCGGATCAGCTAATGATTCCCCTTCTTCTAGTGATTTATAGCTTTCTCTTAATACTTTTTTAATGACGCGATTTTCCACTACCCGTTCAGTAATCATCACAGCTTCTAAGATTGGCACGGAGCTATTTAATAATGAACTAAGTGTTTGAGTCATCCTGGCAAGCGCTGCTTTTTGAATGAACAAACCAAAGATCGGCACCTTTAATTTTACCGTATCAAAGATATAAGCAAACTTTTCTTGTTTATATAATGTGCGCACGACAACTACAGCAATAAAAATAAAGAAGAGAAGTATCCACCAAGTTGAACCAATGGATTCACTTAAATTAAGGACAAGCTGCGTATAGGCCGGTAATTCCTGATCAAATGAAATAAACATATCAGAAAAAACGGGTACTAAGAAAGCCATTAAGAAAATCGTAATAAATACCGCTAAAACCCCGATAACAGCTGGGTAAGTTAAAGCCGTAATGACTTTTTGTTTTAATTGGTATTGCTTTTCATAGTAAGTGGCCATCCTGTCAAGAATATCATCTAATCGACCACTGACCTCACCGGCACTGATCATGCTGACAAGCAGTTCTGGGAATAGCTTTGGGTAACGGCTTAAAGCGTCTGATAAAGGTTCACCCTCTTCAATATGCTCTTTCACCTCTTCTAACGCCTCAGTTAAAGCCTTACTATTCGATTGTTCAGCAAGAATTTCGGTCGCATCAACAAGTGAAATACCTGCATCAATAAGCGTAGAGAATTGCCGCAAGAAAATGACAAAGTCTTTGTTTTTAATGGGATTACCAATATAGATATCTTTATGTAAGACAGGGTTTAAACGTTTAATATCAAAAACAACTAATCCAAGTTGTTTTAACTCTAGTAATGCTTCTTTTTCGTTCTCACTTTCTAACCTGCCTGACGATAACTTTCCTTCAACCGTTCGCGCTTGATAACGATAGATAGCCATCTATCCACCTCCTTATGCTTAACTGATATATGGGTCTGCATCACGTTGAGAGATTAACCCGTCCCTTACCTTTCTTGTGATATCCATCTCCATTGTATGCATCCCTAGATCTTTTGATGTTTGCATCGTATTTGGAATTTGATGCATTTTTTCATTTCTAATAAGATTTTTTACAGCTGGTGAGTTAATTAGAATCTCAGTTGCGGCAATGCGACCACTTTCTTGCGCTTTAGGAAATAGTCGCTGAGAGATAATCGCTTCAAGAACATTCGCAAGTAATATTCTAATTTGATCTTTTTGATGAGACGGAAACACATCAATGATCCGGTCCATCGTCGAACTCGCACTCTGAGTATGCAGCGTCCCTAACACTAAGTGACCTGTTTCAGCCGCTGTAATAGCAGTTTGAATCGTTTCTAAGTCACGCATCTCGCCAACTAAGATGACATCAGGGTCTTGTCTTAAACACGCACGTAAGCCGTTTTGAAAAGACATCGTATCAAAACCGACTTCCCGCTGGTCAATAATGGATTGTTTATGTTTATGCAAATACTCAATGGGATCTTCTAATGTAATAATATGTTTATTTAAGTGTTCGTTCATGTAATCAATCATAGAAGCAAGCGTCGTACTTTTACCACTTCCTGTTGGACCAGTGACTAATACTAAACCGTGCCTTTTAGTTGCAATTTCCTTCAACACGCTTGGTAACTGTAAGTCATCAATTTTCGGAATAGCGGTCGGAATAACCCTAAAAGCAATCGAGATATTGTTGCGCTGATAAAACATGTTGACACGAAAGCGCGAGACCCTTCAATGCCATGTGATAAATCAAGTTCTTTTTCACGGATGAATTTATCCCACATATCATCCGTCACAATTGAACGCGCGAGACGTTTCGTATCTGTAGGAGATAACACCTCTCCTTTATGTGGAATCAAACGTCCATCAATCCGAAAAATCGGTACAGAGCCTACTGTGATATGAATATCTGATGCATTCTTTCTAAATGCTAGTGTCAATAAGTCTTTTAAATCCTCCAAAGAAAAACCTCCTATGCATCAATAGCGACACGCATAACTTCTTCAATGGTTGTAAGTCCCTCTTTAACTTTGAGTAAACCATCATCTACTAAGAAATGCATACCTTTATCTTTAACATAATCTTTAATTTCACGCATACTGGCATTGTTCATCATCAATTTTTTCACTTGATCATCAATAACCATTAACTCATGAATCGCCATTCGTCCCCGATAACCCGTTCCGCGGCAACTGTCACAACCAGCCCCTTCTGTTACTTCATCGATGTCAATATGGTGCTTCTCAAATAATTCCTGTTCCATCTTCGTCACAGGACGTGAGGTTTTACAGTCTTTACAGACGCGTTTAACTAAACGCTGAGCCATAACGCCTGTCAGTGATGATACGACAAGGTAAGGTTCAACCCCCATATCAAATAATCGTGGAATGGCATCAACAGCACTATTTGTGTGCAGTGTTGAAAAAACGACGTGTCCCGTTAGAGATGACCGAATAGCAATTTCAGCTGTTTCACGGTCACGAATTTCACCAACCATGATAATATTTGGATCCTGACGTAAAATCGATCGTAATCCTGCCGCAAAAGTTAAGCCAACAGCACTATTCACTTGAACTTGGTTAACCCCTTCTAGTTGATATTCAACTGGGTCCTCAACCGTGATGATATTCACATCTTCTTGATTCAGTTCATTAATCGATGAGTATAACGTTGTTGTTTTACCAGAACCGGTTGGTCCCGTTAGCAATACAAGACCTGATGGCCGACTAATAACATCGCGGTATTGTTTGAGCGTCTCCGCATGTAAATCAATTTCTGTCAGTTTCTTAAATATATTCGTTAAGTCTAGAATACGAATAACGACTTTTTCACCAAAGACCGTTGGTAACGTAGACACCCGTAAATCAATAGGTTTAGCATCAATCACTAATCGAATACGACCATCTTGTGGCATACGTGTTTCAGTAATATTTAAATTAGCTAAGATTTTCACCCGCGCAATGAGCGCGTTTTGAATACGCTTAGGTAACGTTCGATCATTTCTTAACATTCCGTCAATCCGGTAACGTACCGCAATCTTTCCTTCACTCGGGTCTAAGTGGACATCACTCGCTCTTAACGTGACACCCGTTTGTAAAATTTGATCTAGTAATTTAACAGCTGGTGCATCCGCACCCTCACCTTCCATAGAAAAATCCGCTTCCAAGTCATAATATTTATTAATAGCTTGGAGAATATCTTCCTTGGTCGCAATAACTGGTTTCACTTCAAACCCGGTTGATAATTCAATATCATCAATAGCGTAGTAATCAAGTGGGTCATTCATCGCAATCGTTAATGTATTTTCATGTTGTTCAATCGGGATTAGAATATTTTCACGCGCCAATTCTTTCGGTACTAACTCCATCAATTGTTCATTGATTGGGAAACGATATAAAGAGACACTCGAAATATTTAATTGAATCTCCAATACTTCAATTAATTGTTTTTCCGTGATATACCCTTGTTCAACGAGCGCATCACCGAGTTTTTGTCTTGGTTTCTTCTGTTCTAAAGCTGCGACAATTTCATCTTCAGTAATTAATCCTTCGGCTTTTAACACATCACCTAATTTACGCTTTAATCTTACCGCCATCATAAACCTCCTCTAATTCCCCAAAAAGAAACTCATTAAACTATTCTTTACTCATGTAATACAGGAGCTGACTAGTTACCTCCACTTGACTACCACTACTTCTTTCACCAAACGGAAAATCACCCGTATCAATCTTTTCTACCGATAGCTTTGCGCCACCTGATGTCATTAACTGATTCGCTGCGATAAAACCTTTTATGGTGCCACCTTGAACACTTAATGACTAACCACCTGAGACCAACTAACCACTAAAAACTAAAGCCACTCGTTAAAGTCATATCAGCCTGTAATTTAAAGAGTGAACCATTAATCAAATTTCATCCGCCAATTTGAATCGGAGTCGATCCGCTATAACAGATACCTAGTTGCCGAGTATCTCCAGCAGTATTTTCAGGGATATAAGGTGATATCCCTGAATCATGCTAAGTTACAGTAACTGTCCCACTTACTCTTTGTCTACGTTCCCCGACTTGTCCTTGTGACACGAGGGTAATCTCTCTTATATTGCCACTACCTTTAATCCGGTCAATCTTAATTGTCGCAAATGGCGATTCACTAGAAATTGCTTCATAATACGAATATATATTATCGTGAAGTTCACTGTCTAAATCCTCAATGAACTGATTAAAAAAAGAGCCGGTTGATTAAACCTTTCACTATCTGTTTCAACAAGCATCAGTGATTCTAGATACGCTTGATTATGGCCTGCTTCTGCAATATAAAAGGCCGCTTGATACTCTTGTTCCTGACTTGTTAGACGCACATTATTTATCGCGATTGTGCCAAGTGTAATACCCAAAACAGACAAAGTAATTATCATCAGCGCAAGTAATAGACTAGCACCTTGCTCTTCATTAAACCCCTTCACTGCACCTACCTACTTTTGTTTATATGCACATATATAACGAATCATAGTTATATTTATGACTTGTGTAGATGAGCCAAACATTTCATTTAATCTCAGATGTAGGACTTTTAATGATCAAGTCTGTATCACTTGTATTACCGAACGGAAATGTGATGACCGATAGATTTTGGAATTGAATGCTTGTCCCACCACCTCCGTCATATGTTTTTGCAAGCATAACACCGTTAATCTCTGCACCACCAGTGACTGATACATCTGCTTTAGGTGCAATCATTATCATCTCACTAAAAGTACCTCCAGAAAAACTGACTGAGTTTGAATTTGTTGCTAGATATCCACCATGCAAACCTCCTCCAGCTGTAAATTTAACAGATGCTTGTTTCACATAAACAGAGCCTTTTATCTTTTGACCACCTGAAATGGCAAAGTCACTACTCCCATAGTAAGATAGATTCATTGTCTCTACTGAGCCATCAGAATTTATTGTACTGCTTGAACCTATTTCAAAAGAGTCCTTAACATAAAGATTAAGTACACCATTACCTTGTATGATAATATGACCGTTACTTAAATCTAAAGTATTCACTATTAAATTACTGACGCCAGATCCAATTTCGAGATTCAAAGTGGTATTACTTTGCAGAGATACGGTATTAATGAATATATTCCCACCAATTCTAACGCTTTTTTTATCACTACCTTTTAAGTTAATATTTGATAGTACGGTATCATAATCAGGTGCTTCGGGAATGGTATCTATAAGTGATTCATATACAGAATAATCAAATACGGAAGATTGATGTACTTTAGGGACTATACCTTTATAATTATTTGGAAGATCCAGCAAATCATTACTTATTGAATTATTCACATAAATATGACCTTGACTGCTCGAGATACCGGACATTTGAGCTCCACCATTAATTTTAAAAGATTGTTCTGATGGTTGATCCATATATACGTCTCCATTAATAGTTGCTCCCCCTGTTATTGAAGCTCTATTCTTCACTAAGAGCGAAGCATCAACAGGAAAAGGAGGAAAATTACCACCTTTAGGTGACCAATTTACCTCAATATTATTACTGACGTTCCTTTTTTTTTCATTTACATTGCCTACTGAATTAATCGTTACATTATCACGATTATTGATAATTTCGACGGAAGCCGTTTTTGATCCCCCGTACCGCTATAATCGTAAACTACGTCATCAAAATCAGCTAGATTACTACTTAATTGATCAAAAATGCTGACTCACTTTGAGTGTTTTCATATATTTCAAGTATCTTCTCTTCAATTTTTAAGTAAGTCTCATTCACTCCAGCTTCCGCAATATAATAGGCCGCCTGGTAGTCACGCTCATTTTCCGTTAAATTCACATTCGCCATTGCCACAGTACCAATGGTCGCACCAAGCACACTGAGGACGACTAACACCATTAAGGTAAAAACTAATGCCACACCTGATTCATTCTTCATTAATCGTTTCATCGTTACCTCCTTAAGTATAAAACCGTCTCCAGACTCGCTTGTTTACCTTTGTCATCCACTACACTTACAATTTTAATTTTGTTGGCTGCTTCATTTGTTGTAGATGACCATATAAATTCACTGATATTCTCACTTAAAATAACACCGTTTCGTTTAAGGGTTGTGGTTGTAGGTTCATGAGTATATGTATACTCATTGTTTGTTCCCAATTCAAGTGTAAAAACACCATTTTCATTTTTTGTAGTAGCGCCCTCATTGGCATTGACTTTTCGAACGTCTGTAGTCAATTGACTCATAATGAGTCTGACATCACCTTGGTGATCAATGGTTTCGTTTTGTTCAAAATATTGTCGTTGGCCAAAGATATGAGTGGAGCCTACTAACAAGAGAATAATGGATAAAATAGCTAAGACGGCTAATAGTTCCACTAAGGTGATGCCGCGTTCATCTTTAAGCACCTGCATCGACCTCCCCGTAAATCATTCGCGTTTCGAGCTTCGCATCTTTTCCATCAGGTATACGATACGTCACAAAGACTTTTAACAAGCGATGAATCTCTAGACCACTTTCATCTTTGGCTGGTTCAATCACAATGGTTCCAGTTCCATTGGCATCTTTAATTTCATAAGTTGTTGGACTTGTTGAAGTCACATTATTATCATCGGCGTTAATTTTCGCTTGAATATCACCAAGTGATCCATGGTCCGTCACGATATTATATACTTCTTCCATATATTGTTGCGCAAAAAAACTGGCATCCAAATTATCTTGAGATATTTCAGTTGTACGGGCAGAGTTAATAAAAAATGTTAAGAAAGTGACGACAATTAACGATAATATAACAATCGACGCTAGTACTTCAACTAACGTTAGTCCTTTCTCATTGCGGTATTTTTTTATCACACACATCTCCCCCTCACCCGTTAATATTTCTATATTATGTTCGTTTAGAACCTTATAAGCCTAGTATATTGTGGTGTTTATTTTCAATTTCCTTTTAAAGAAAGAGTTAACGCGCACGTTAACTCTTCAACTAATCTTCTATGATGTTTTCTGTGATAATTCTCCCTTGACTCTTTTAGTATAAGCGTAGCTGACTATTTCTGCAAGACCTTACACTTAATATTTTGGCGGACTTTACCAATAAAATCTAATGAACCTACGACATAAGTCACTTGTTCTGGCGCTTTAATTTCTTCTATAAATGCTTGCCAATCTGGCGCATGCTTAACATGAAGACCTTTAGGTCCAAGTTTCATTAATTCTTCGATAGAAGCAGCTCTTGGGTGATTGAATGTCGTTAAGACGATATTGTGTGTCACCGTTTGAATGATCTCAAGCATGTCTTTTACCGGTTTATCTTTAAAAGCCGCAAACAAGATCTGAATCGCTTTATCTTCATCATGTGTTTCTTTAATGGTATCGACAAACACTTGCATCGCTTCAGCATTGTGAGCACCATCAATAATAATATCGGGTTGTGACGCTATTTGTTCAAAACGGCCTTTAATCGCCGCATCTTTAATCCCGCGTTTAATTTGGCCAAGACTAACATTATCACGGTCTTGATTCAAAACAAATAACGTCTTAATCGCTACCGCCGCATTATGCGCTTGATGATCGCCTTTCATCTTCAACTGAAAAGCAAGTTTTAAATTCATCGATTGATAGGTCCATTCCTCCTCGGCTTTTTTCACACTAAAACTTTCACCATAAAAATAAAACGGTGCGCGTTTACTATTTGCTTCTTTTCGAATAATTTGTTTTATATCATCAGGTACATCACCGATAATCACTGGAACGTCTTCTTTAATAATTCCAGCTTTTTGTTTGGCGATTTCTGGTAAGGTTGTCCCTAAGAACTGCATATGATCATAACCAATCGATGTGATGACTGACGCAATCGGTTTAAACACATTGGTCGCATCATCACGACCACCGAGACCTGCTTCAATAATCGCAACATCAGCATAGTCTTGGAAATATTTTAAGGCAATCACAACCATAATCTCAAATGGGCTTGGTGGATCACTTTCTTTATCTAATTGATCGATTGTTGGCTTTAATTGATTAAAATAATTTACATAAAATGTCTCATCAATTGGTTCTAAGTTCATCTTGATCATTGCATGCCGGTCCGTTAACGAGGGGGAAGTGAATGTCCCAACTTGTTTCTCACATACCCTGTAACAAGAGGCTAAATACGTGACCGTAGACCCTTTTCCATTCGTTCCAGCGACATGAATGCCGGTAAATGGTTGTTCATAAAAATTCACCGCTTCTAACAGCCGTTTTACGCGAAGAAGCCCAGGCTTGACCCCAACTTTCTCACGCTGATCTAAATATTGATTAACTGACGTACACGTTGTAAACATACAACAGACCCCCTTCGTTTTCTCTCTTTGTCATGACTAACATTGTAGACCTTTTTACCTCACTTGAAAAGGCTGTTTTTAAAACTCTTAAGAAAGTCCTATGTTAATACGAGAAAAAGAGGTATAAGCCCTTATAAGCCTATACCTCTTTACGCATATCTTTATTGATTTAACTCTTTAATACGCGCTTCTACTTTCTCGCGCTTTTCAATATAGTCTAACTTTTTACGCAGTTCTTCCTGAACAACACTCTCAGGTGCTTTATTCACAAAGCCTGGATTTGATAACTTCTTTTCTACCCGCTCAACTTCTTTATTTAACTTCTCAAATTCTTGAGTTAAACGTGCCATTTCTTTCTCAATATCAATCAAACCTTCCAGTGGTAAGAACAGTTCCGCACCGGTAATAACGGCGGACATCGCTTTTTCTGGCACCGTTACCTTGGTATCTATGGTTAAGTTTTCTGTATGACAGAACTTTTCGATGTAGTGTGATTGGGTTTTAAGCGCTGTTTTCACCTCGTCGTTATCGACTTGAACTAACAGGTCGATTGGTTTAGACATTGGCGTATCCACTTCTGAACGAATATTACGAACCGAACGAATAATGCTGATGAGACGCTTCATGTCTTCTGCGGCTGTGTGATTAATATCTTGTTCGTTCACTTCTGGCCACTTGGCAACTGTGATCGATTCGCCTTCATGTGGGAGGTGTTGCCAGATTTCTTCGGTCACAAATGGCATCATTGGATGCAACATCCGTAAGATTTGATCCAATACATGTACTAACACAGACCGCGTTGTTTGTTTCGCCTTCTCATCTTCACCAAAGAGGGGAAGTTTGGCCATTTCAATATACCAATCACAAAACTCATCCCAGATAAAGTTATAAAGATGACGTCCTGCTTCACCGAAGTCATAACGATCAGTATGCTTATTTACGAGCGCAATCGTTTCATTCAGACGCGTAAGTATCCATTCATCACTCACGTTCCGGTGCTCACTAAAGTCAATATCTTTTACTGTCATGCCTTCGGCATGCATGAGGACAAAGCGAGACGCATTCCAAATCTTATTAATAAAGTTCCATGTTGATTCAACTTTTTCCCACTGGAAGCGTAAATCTTGACCAGGTGTTGACCCTGTCGCCAAGAAGTAACGTAATGAGTCCGCGCCATATTTTTCAATGACATCCATCGGATCAACCCCGTTACCGAGTGACTTACTCATCTTACGACCATCCGCATCACGCACAAGACCGTGAATCAGCACGTCATCAAATGGACGCTCGTCGGTAAAGTGTTTTGATTGGAAAATCATTCGCGCAACCCAGAAGAAGATAATATCGTATCCTGTCACGAGCGCATTCGTCGGGAAGTAACGCTTAAATTCTTCATCCTCAACATCTGGCCAGTTTAGTGTAGAAAACGGCCATAAAGCAGATGAGAACCATGTATCTAGTACATCGTCATCCTGTTTCCAGTTCTCGATATCAGCTGGTGCTTCTTTACCGACATACACTTCACCGGTTTCTTTGTGGTACCAAGCTGGAATACGATGTCCCCACCAAAGTTGACGAGAAATACACCAGTCACGGATATTATCCATCCAACGTAAGAAGGTACCTTCAAAACGTTCCGGTACAAAGTTCACCTTCTCATCGTCATTCGCTTGTGATTTAATCGCTTGTTCTGCGAGAGGTTGCATTTTTACGAACCACTGAGTAGAAAGGTAAGGCTCTACAACGGCCCCGCTTCGCTCAGAGTGACCGACCGCATGCATATGTTCTTCAATCTTAAACAAGACACCTGCATCTTGTAAGTCTTTCACGATGTGTTTACGGCACTCAAAACGATCCATACCTTCATACTTGCCGGCGCGTTCATTCATCGTACCATCTTCATGCATGACAAGCACGCGTTCTAAGTTATGACGGTTACCAATTTCAAAGTCATTCGGATCGTGTGCTGGGGTGATTTTAACTGCCCTGAACCGAAGTCCATGTCAACGTAATCATCCGCAACAATCTCGATTTCACGACCCACAATCGGCAAAATAACCTTTTTACCGATTAAATGTTGGTAACGCTCATCTTTTGGATGTACCGCGACCGCTGTATCACCCAGCATTGTTTCTGGACGTGTGGTCGCAATTTCAATATGACCAGATCCGTCTTTTAATGGGTATGTCATATGATAGAAGTGCCCCATCACATCTTCGTGAATAACTTCAATGTCAGAGAGGGCTGTTTTTGTGTGCGGGTCCCAGTTAATAATATATTCCCCGCGGTAAATCAAGCCTTCTTCATATAATTTAATGAAGACCTCTTTTACTGCTTCAGATAGTCCTTCATCTAACGTGAAACGTTCGCGTGAATAATCAAGACCAAGGCCCATCTTTTCCCACTGTGTGCGGATAAATGAGGCATACTCTTCTTTCCAGTCCCATGCTTTTTCTAAGAACTTTTCACGTCCTAAGTCATAACGACTGACGCCTGTCTCTTTTAGTTTTGCTTCGACTTTTGCTTGCGTTGCAATACCGGCATGGTCCATACCTGGTAAGTATAAAACATCATAGCCTTGCATTCTTTTCATTCGGGTAACAATGTCTTGCAAGGTCGTATCCCACGCATGACCGATGTGTAATTTACCTGTCACGTTTGGTGGTGGAATCACAATCGTATAGGGCTGTTTCGTTTCATCATTTTTTGCTTCAAAAATTTCCCGTCAATCCAGTACTTGTAGCGGCCCTTTTCTACAGCCGTTGAATCGTACTTTGGCGGTAAGTTGTGTGTGTTTTCCATAATCATTTCTGCCTCCCTTAAAATATAAAAAAACTCAAATCAACCCCTTAATAATAAAGGACGAATTGAGTTACATTTCCGTGGTACCACCTTTGTTTATAGCCATATCGCTATACACTTCATGCATTGATAACGGTATGTGACCGGCTTAACCTACTCATTGTTCAATTAAGCTACATCCGAGGCTACCTTCAGTGTATTAACGGCATAAGAGTTTTTCAGCCAAGAACTCTCTCTCTGTGAAGATCAATACCTTACTCTTCCTCATCATCGTATCGCTATTGTTCTGTTCTTTATTTTAGCGAATAACTTGAGTAAAATCAACATATCTTTTTATATAGCTCTCTATTCTAAATAATTGACCGCTTTAGAAAACGTTGGAGGTGAAAATATTTTGTCCAGACATTACCGCTATAAATTACCAGAAGGTCTTAGACGAATGTTAACGATTTTTGAGTGTTGGCTCACGCCGTTACTCGTTTATCAATTTTTCCGAACGATTATGTTGCCTACGAGTTTTGATGTCGTCTTATTATTAATTATCACTTTGTTATATTGTTCCTTCTATTTTAAATGGATCTAGTCTCACTAGATCCATTTTTACGTAGATGACCCACCGTCCGGTAAGATGAGTACTTGACCCGCTTGGATTGTCTCTTCTACATGTGTATTGACTCTCTTTAGTCGCGTCATCTCAAGACCACGTTCATGACACCATTCAGACAACGACGTATCTTCTTTTATGATGACACATGGTAACTTCACATGAGGGTTGTCTAAACTTTTTAAACCATAATGCTGGTAGATGACACGATCACTTTTATCAATTATCTCTTCAGTCACTCTGTCTTCCTCCTCAGTTGCTTGTTCTTCTTTAAGTTCATTTAACGGTGTCATCTCTCTCGCATGACATGATGGGTCACTTTGATCAGTGCGTGCTGCTGTCTCAGCCTGACTGACTTCTTCCTTTTCTAAATCGGTCTCTACGATCGCGTTCACTGTATCGTTTACTTGTTCTTCATCCTGACTTCCTTGACGAATCGGTTCATCTATAGAGGGATCTACTACATTTTCTTCCAGTTCTCGCTTTTCCCCAGACTCATCAAGCTGTTTTTTTGGTGTGTAGACTTTTACATCCTCATCCATTGCTCTTTCTTTATCTGTGTCTAAGTTTGTCTCTTCTTTGACCGTCTCAAGTTCGATCGTCTCATCATCATGAACGGTAGGTGTAACGTCAGGTAGCGCCATATCATGTTCATCATGACGGACGGATGGTTGGAACACTTGAACATTCGCTTTTAACGTGAATGTCGACCGGGTTGGTAACACATAATCCAATTCACTTACAGCAAGATGCGTTTCCTCACTCACGCCGTATAATTCGATGGGAAAGCTAAAATAAGCACAAACTTCATTCATCTCGGACGCTCTAACATCTGTGATTAATAACGCGTCTTGAGTGATGTCGGCTTCATTCTCTCTTTCTTCACATGGTTCATAGTAAATCATTAAATCAAGCGTGCCTCGTAGCCCCTCCTTTGTTTCAATTAATTGACTTGGTTCTACATTGACACTAACTAATGTGTCAATCGGCTGAGGTAGCTGAAACGTTTGGTCAATGACCAGAGCTGTCACATCATCCTTACACAAAAAAATCATCCCCTTTGTAGACTCTGTAGGTTTCATCAGTTTAGTCTATGCATAAGGAGATGATTAAAGACATTTTTTTAAAGGAGCGATTGGATCGCTTTAAAACTCACATCAACGGCTTCGATGGTACGGTCAATATCTGCTTTTGTATGAGCCGTTGATAAAAAGACCCCTTCATACGGTGATGGCGGGAGTAAAATCCCTTCTTTCAACATCGTCTGATAATAGTGATTAAATAAATCATGGCGACTATTTTTAGCTGTCTCATAGTTGTAAACAGGTGTGTCACTAAAATAAATGCCAATCATAGACCCAGCGATATTTACTTGGAGCGGAATATTATACTGTTCTTTCTTCACTAAAAAGCCTTGTTTTAATTGGTTTAAACGCTCATTTAACTGTTGATAGCTCGCTTCCGTTAAATTTTCTAAGGTCGACAATCCAGCAGTCATCGCGAGCGGATTACCTGATAGTGTACCTGCTTGATAAATGTTACCACTTGGGGCAATCTGTGACATATATCTTTTCTTTCCGCCGTAACAACCGACCGGTAAACCGCCCCCAATCACTTTGCCAAGACACGTTAAGTCAGGTGTCACACCGAAATGTCCTTGAGCACTGTAGTAACCTACTCTAAAACCAGTCATCACTTCATCGAAAATGAGTAAACTACCGTAATCTGTCGTCAATTCACGTAACGTTTCTAAAAAACCTTCAACCGGCGGGACGACCCCCATGTTACCGGCGACTGGTTCAACAATCACACAAGCTAGATCATCTCCGTATGTTTTAAATGCTAGTTTCACGCTGTCTACATCGTTATATGGCACAGTGATGGTATCCTTTGCTAAGGCATCTGTTACCCCTGGTGAATCAGGTAAACCAAGTGTGGCCACACCTGAACCTGCTTTAATCAATAATGAGTCGCCGTGACCGTGGTAACAACCTTCAAACTTTAAAATTTTATTACGGTTTGTCACCCCACGTGCCAGTCTTAAGGCGCTCATCGTCGCTTCAGTTCCTGAGTTGACCATTCTGACCATCTCCATCGACGGTACACGTTCAATAACAGCTTTAGCCAGTTGATTTTCTTTTTCCGTCGGTAAGCCGAAGCTCGTCCCGCTCATTAACGTAGCGGAAAGCTGTTTTACAACAGCTGGATGACGGTGACCTAAAATTAACGGTCCCCAGCTTAAAATATAGTCAATGTAGCGGTTACCATCAACATCCGTTAAATACGCGCCCTCACCTTCTGCGGCAAATACGGGTGTCATATCGACAGAACGAAAGGCACGCGCGGTGAATTCACCCCCCTGGCATGAGCTCTATCGCTTCTTGATACAATTGATCGGCTTTATGTCTTGTTTCAGTCATGAGTTCTCTCCTTAGTATTAAAAGTATGATGATTCGATTGTTTCCCTTTTAAATCTTCTATCTTTAGTAAAGTCGCTTTAGTCACTGCTTGTTTTAAGTGATGTTGAATGACGGTACGCTCTTTTTTTGAGAGCGCCGGCAACTGACGATCAATGCCTGCCATCGCCTCGGTTAATAACTGATCGCGTTCAAGAAATAATGTGCGTCTTTCTTCGTCAAATTGTTGACTATGTAGTTTGCTGTTCAGACGGCTAACTTCTTGCGTCATGCAATCAATGATGATTTGGGCTTTTTGTTTTCGAACAAAGTAATGTGCATCAATCGTCTCACCTAATTGATCTAAATCAAACAGCTCTATCCCTGATAACGTTTGAACCGATGGTTCAATACTTCTTGGTAAGGCTAAGTCAATCATCAATAAGTTTTCAACCTGACAAAGCTGAAGACTTGTTCTTGTCATCAGTGGTGAATCAAGCTCAAGTGATGACACGACAACGTCTGCTGATTCAATATAATGTGGCCAATCGGATAACTTTCCTATCGTTACTGTCTCAGGTAAGCCTATTAGCTTTGTTTGATCTCGATTTAAAACAATGAGTCGATGCTGACTAGGTAAGGCATACTCAATAAACAACTGGCCCATATTTCCCGCACCGAGAATAAGAATTGTTTTTGGCGCGCTCACCTTTGTTTCAATAAATTGATAGGCACTATAACTGAGTGAGACCGGATGATCGTTGATACCGGTTTGTTTATGCATCTGTTTACTAAAGTGAAACGTGGATTGGAAAATCGTATGGAATGATTTACTTACCGTCTGATGAGTAACCGCTTCTTCATACGCTATTTTTACTTGGCCTAGCACTTGCGTTTCACCTAACACATGCGCAAGTAATCCAGTTGATACTTTGAGTAAGTGTATTAAAGCTTGATCACCTGAATGTTCAATAAACTGACGGTGAAAGATGACAGGTGTTAAGTCAAAAAAGTCTATGAGCACCTGTTTGATTTTCTCTTGCACCCCTCTTCTCATTTCTGTATAGACTTCAAAGCGCTGACACGTCGATAAAATGACAATTTGTGTCGCCGCTTGCTCTGATAGTTGCTTATACAATCTTGCTTTATCTTTTTTATTTAAAACGTACTGTTCACGTTCGTTAAGTGATACGACTTGATTATTAATAGAAAAGACATGAAGCATGTGGCGTATCACCTCCTAAGGTCAAAATGGCGACTGCTTCTTTAATAGATTAGATTATTAATAGTGTTCTAAGTAGTATAATGATAAAATAATGTTACGTCTCATGAGTGTTTAACCTTTTACACGGTATCATAGTTTATGTCAAAAAATCAACTCATGTTGCGGTAAAGAAAGGAGTGAATGAATAAATGAAAAAGCAACACCACTTAGCTGCCTATTTACTGATTGGCTTAGGGCTATATTTTTTAAGTCAACAAATCTACATACCGATAATAAGTGATTTAGCTACTTGGCCGATGTTACTGATGATTGTCGGAGGGATTTTTCTTTTTACCGGTTATAACCATCGTGATTACGATAAATTACTACCTGGTGGTATTTTATTTCTACTTGGCCTTCATTTTTATCTTGAACCATTCTATCCTTACTGGATAGATGAACGCAGTATCTACTTTATTATTGTCGGTCTTGCCTTTTTACTGCGTTACCAACAAACTAAACAAGGCCTTTTAGTTAGCTTTATTTTAATTGGGATTGGTTTATTTACGTTATTATCTAAAAGTGATACGGCATTTCAATATTATATTGAATCATTTATGCAACTGTTAGAAGTATACTGGCCCGTTGGACTGATTATTTTCGGCATCTATTTACTCGTCAAACGAAAGTAATCGTCTATAAAAAATAGATACGCTCATAATAATTACATGTGATAGAAAGAACCACCTTTTTCGTCTGTGACGAAAAAGGTGGTTTATTAATTAAAGAAAACGTTCAATCTCTCGCCAAGCTTCGTCTTTTCCTTGCCCGGTTTCACTAGAAAACGGCACAACAACGTCACCAGCATCTAATTGAAGGGTGTCTTTGACGCGTTTAATATGTTTATGAATTTGTGATTTCTTTAATTTATCTAATTTAGTTGCGACAACAATAACAGGTAACTCATAATGTTTGAGAAATTCATACATAGAGATATCATCTTTTGTCGGTTCATGACGTAAGTCAACGACTAAAATCGTCGCTTTTAAATTTTCACGCTCGGAGAAATACGTTTCCAGCATACGACCCCAAGCTTCACGTTCTTTCTTTGATACTTTTGCATACCCATAACCAGGAACATCTACGAAGTGAAACACTTCATTGATTAAATAAAAATTTAATGTTTGTGTTTTCCCAGGCTTTGATGACGTTCTCGCGAGTGCTTTACGGTTAATCATCTTATTGATAAATGATGACTTCCCTACATTCGAACGTCCAGCTAAGGCAATCTCAGGGTAGCCTTCATCAGGGTATTGCTTCGGTGCAACGGCACTAATTGTAATATCGGACTTTGTTACTTTCATTTACTCCACCTCCACTAATGCATATTTAAGAACATCATCCATGTGCTCAACAGGAATAAAGTTGACATAATCCTTGACACTTTGAGGAATGTCTTCAAGATCTTTTTCATTGTCCTTTGGGAATAGAATCGTCGTAATACCACTTCTATGGGCACTCAATGATTTTTCTTTTAATCCACCAATCGGTAACACTCGACCTCGCAAAGTAATCTCACCGGTCATCCCAACCTCTTTTTTGATTGGGCGCTTCGTAAGGGCTGATATTAGCGCAGTCGCCATCGTTATACCAGCAGATGGTCCGTCTTTTGGTGTCGCACCTTCAGGCACATGAATGTGCAAATCATTTTTCTCGTAAAAGTCAGGAGAAAGACCTAATAGCTCTTGTCTTGAGCGCACGTAACTCATGGCAGCTTGAGCGGATTCCTGCATTACGTCACCTAATTTACCGGTTAACTGTAACTTGCCTTTTCCAGGCACAACACTGACTTCAATACTTAAAATATCGCCGCCAAAGGCCGTATAAGCAAGACCCGTCGCAGTACCAATTAAGTCCTCAGTTTCACGTTCACCATAGCGGTAAGGTGGATGACCGAGAAAGTCGACTAATTTGTTTTTAGTGATAACGATGCGCGTATCTGGAGCATCTAAATGCTGTCTCGCGGCTTTTCTCACTAAGCTCGCTATTTGACGTTCAAGTTGTCTGACACCCGCTTCTCTCGTATAGCGGCGGACAAGTTCTAAAATAGCCTCTTTTCGTATTTGCAGATGATTACCATCTAAGCCGTGTTTTTTTACTTGCTTTGGCACGAGATAATTTTTAGCGATATATTGCTTTTCTATTTCTGTGTAACCTGATAGTTGAATCACTTCCATTCGGTCTAAGAGTGGAGCCGGAATACCATCACGTTGGTTAGCCGTAGCGAGGAAAAGGACTTGACTTAAATCATACGGTTCTTCGATAAAGTGATCACTAAACTGGTGATTTTGTTCTGGGTCAAGCACTTCTAGCATCGCCGATGCGGGATCGCCTCTAAAATCATTCGCCATCTTATCAATTTCATCTAATAAAATTACTGGATTAATTGTGCCGACTTTTTTCATCGCTTGAATCATCCGCCCAGGCATAGCCCCGACATATGTCCGGCGGTGCCCTCTAATTTCTGATTCATCTTTCACCCCTCCGAGTGAGACACGGGTAAACCTTCGTCCCATTGCCCGGGCAATAGACTGAGCAAGTGAGGTTTTCCCAACACCTGGTGGGCCAACGAGACAAAGAATCGGTCCACTTAAATCATGCGTTAATTGTTGTACGGCAATGAATTCTAAAATGCGCGCTTTAATCTTTTCTAGACCGAAGTGGTCTTGGTCAAGAATCTTTTCTGCTTTATGAATATCTAAAACATCAGGGGTCATCTCTTGCCATGGCAACTGGATTAACCAGTCTAAATAATTTCTAATGATACCAGATTCCGCTGATGTTTGAGGAATCCGTTCAAACCGGTCTAACTCACTTTTAGCGAGTTGTTTTATCCGGTCCGTCATATCACTATCTTCAATTTTTTTTAGTAAATCATTGACATCTTTTTGTTTACCATCTTTATCGCCAAGTTCTTTTTGAATCACTTTCATCTGTTCACGAAGGTAAAATTCCTTTTGTGATTGTTCAATCGTCTTTTTCACTTTTTGATTGATTTGCTTTTCCAGCTTCAGTAATTCTTGTTCATTTGATAACATCTGAATAAGTACTTTGGCACGCTCTTCTAAATCAATCAGATCAATCAATAATTGCTTTTGACTAATTTTAATATTTAAATAAGAACTCACCACATCACTAATATGTGACAGGTCATCAATGTCCATTATATCCTGATAGGTTTCTTTTGATAACTTCGGTGACAGGTCAACATAACGTTTAAATCCCTCTGCAATAGTGCGGATCAGTGCATCCTCTTTCAATTCACTCTCTGGCTTCACTTCTATTAACTTGTCAACAGCCGTTGTATAGTAGGTCTCATGTTTCGTGACGGCAGATGTTTCGGCTCGGTAGAGCCCTTCGACTAAGACGCGAAATGTGCCGTTTGGTAATTTCAACATTTGTTTGATATAACCAACGACACCTGTCGTAAATAATTCATCTGTTTCTGGTAACTTCACACTTGTATCACGTTGAGCTACAAAAATGACGCGTCGGTCTCCTGCCATTGCTTGTTCAACCGCATCAATCGACACTTTTCGACCAATATCTAAATGCATGACAACATTTGGAAACACAACGGTGCCTCTCAGTGGTACGAGTGGTATATGTGGTTTTTTCGCCATACCATCCCTCTTCTCTTGAAATTCAACACTTTAAATTGTCTTAATTTTTATCATTCTTTTATTTAGTGATTAAAGAATAGAAAATCCCTTGTGAGACACAAGGGATTCATTTTTCATATCCTTTTCTTTACGCAAGCTCTGAACCATCTTCTAGTAACAATTTCGGACGATTGGCTTCATCTTCCACTGTTTCTTTTGTGATGATACAGGTCTTAATATCTTCACGTGATGGTAATTCATACATCACATCAAGCATAATCCCTTCAAGGATTGAACGAAGACCACGGGCCCTGTATTGCGTTCCATTGCTTTATGTGCAATCGCGACAAGTGCATCGTCTTCAAATGCTAATTCTACGTTATCCATTTCGAATAAGCGTTTATATTGTTTCACGAGTGCATTCTTCGGTTGCGTTAAAATCTGTACGAGCGCATCTTGATCAAGTGGTTCAAGTGCTCCGATAATTGGTAAACGACCGATAAATTCTGGAATCAAACCGAATTTAAGTAAATCTTCAGGTAAGACTTTTTGTAGGAGTTGGGCTTTATCCATATCATTAATAGAGGTTTCAGCACCAAAGCCAATCACACGCTTACCTAGACGACTTTTAATGATTTGATCAATCCCGTCAAAAGCACCACCAACGATGAATAACACATTTGTCGTATCGATTTGAATAAACTCTTGATGCGGGTGCTTACGTCCACCTTGCGGCGGAACACTGGCAACTGTGCCTTCTAAGATTTTAAGTAAGGCTTGTTGCACACCTTCTCCACTCACATCACGTGTAATCGATGGATTTTCTGATTTACGTGCGACTTTGTCGATCTCATCAATGTAGATAATCCCTTTTTCAGCCTTTTCAACATCATAATCCGCCGCTTGAATCAGTTTAAGTAAGATATTTTCAACATCTTCTCCAACATATCCTGCTTCCGTTAAAGACGTCGCATCGGCGATCGCAAATGGCACATTCAAAATACGCGCTAGTGTTTGAGCAAGTAATGTTTTACCGCTACCCGTTGGTCCAATCATCGCGATATTACTTTTTTGAAGTTCTACATCCCCCGCTGATTTTGGTGCATTAATTCGTTTATAGTGATTATACACTGCAACCGATAAATTACGTTTTGCTTTTGTTTGACCAATGACATAATCATCTAAAATTTGATTGATTTCTTGAGGCTTTGGTACCTCAGTGAAGCTCATTTCTTCATCTGTTCCTAATTCTTCTTCCACAATCTCGGCACATAAATCAATACATTCATCACAAATATACACACCAGGTCCTGCGACTAATTTCCTTACTTGGTCTTGACTTTTACCACAAAAGGAACATTTTAATTGTCCTTTTTCTTCGTTAAATTTATACATTCAGTTCACCTCTCTATAATAAACACCATCATATTGATTGATTTTGTTTGCTTTCATTATCATATCAAAGAATCTTAAAGAATTAAAATAATAGCCCTTATTCTGCTTCAAATCTTCTTTAATAGCCAAATATTTTGCTTTTCAGATGCAAAAGCATATGTATTTTATCATAAGTTATAGCCGATGTCTTTTAAAAAGATACCGAATGCCTAATCTTTTGATTTTTAGCGCGACATTAAAAAAGACCAAAAAAAATATGTTGGATCTTTCTATGTCAACATGGCATCATTTAGGTATGTATGTATCACATTAAAAATGGTAGAAAACAAGGCGATACATGATCGCCTTGTTTTACTCCCTAATATAAAAGTAATCTTACTTAGTCACGCTGTTGTCTACTAAGAAATCAATCGCTTTTTTAAATTTAAGATCTTCTTTAATGGCGTCTGTGTTACCACCTAGCATTTGTGTTAATTGATCCATTTCTAGGTTGTACATATCTGCCATTGATTGAAGTTCTTCTTGTACGTCTTCATCTGTTGCTTCAAGGTTCTCTACTTGACCAATTGCTTCAAGTGCAAGATTTGTTTGTACACGTTTTTGTGCATCTTCTTTCATTTGGTCTTTTAATTGATCTTCTGTTTGACCTGAGAATTGAGAATACATGTCAAGTGTCATACCTTGTTGTTGCAAGCGTTGTTCAAATTCACGTACCATACGATCTAATTCGGTATCAACCATTGCTTCTGGAATATCGATTTCTGCGTTCTCAGTCGCTTGGTTAATAAGTGATTCACGTACCGCTGCGTCAGCTTCATTTTGTTTTTGTTCTTCAAGACGTTTCTTTGTTTTTTCTTTCAGTTCAGCAAGTGTTTCCACTTCATCATCCACGTCTTTAGCAAACTCATCGTCCATTTCTGGTAATTCTTTCGCTTTAACTTCATGGATTTTAACTTTGAATGTTGCTGGTTGACCTGCAAGGTTTTCAGCGTGGTATTCTTCTGGGAAAGTGACTTCTACTTCTGTTTCTTCGCCAGTTGTTTTACCGATTAATTGTTCTTCAAATCCAGGAATAAATGAACCTGAACCGATTTCTAATGAATGGTTTTCAGCCGCGCCACCTTCAAATGCTTCGCCATTAACGAAACCTTCAAAGTCGATCACAACTGTGTCGCCATTTTCAATCGCGCCTTCTTCTTTTACAACTAACTCAGCAAGTGATTGACGTTGGTTATCTAAGTCTTTTTCTACGTCTTCGTCTGTAACGTTAACGTCTACTGCTTCAACTTCTAAACCTTTGTAGTCACCAAGTTTAACTTCTGGTTTAACCGTCACTTTTGCTGTAAAGTGTAGTGCTTGACCTTTTTCGATTTGTGTAATATCGATTTCTGGTTGATCCACTGGTTCAATACCTGCTTCATCAACTGCGTTTGAATACGCTTCTGGAAGTACGATGTCTACAGCATCTTGGTAGAGTGATTCTACACCAAAACGTTGTTCGAACATGCCACGTGGAATACGTCCTTTACGGAATCCTGGTAATTGTACGTCTTTTACGACTTTTTTGAAGGCTTGATCAAGCGCTTCGTTAAATTGTTCTGCTGATACTTCTACGGTAAGAAGACCTTCATTGCCTTCTTGTTTTTCCCATTTAGCTGTCATTAAAATTCCCTCCATTATTACATATATATTAATTTTATTTGCCGTTCATCTATGATACGTTAGCTCTGTTTCACAACCGAACGCAAACTACAACCATTATATTATAACATAAACCTTTTCTGTTTCAAGATTTAGTGTTCAAGTGGTTGTAAATTTCTTAAACAATTAACACCTTCTATTCTTCTAGTAGTGAAAAATAGAGTTGTTCTGCCTCCATTAACTGTATCAATTTATCTTCTACTTCTTTTGAAACAGCATTTTTAGGATCATTAAACGCTTGATTGACAATCGTCACAATCGCCTCTTTTAACACACCTGCGTCTTCCTCTTCAACAAAAGGATAACGCACATAAATAAAGCGTTCAAGTATTTGCATCGCTAGCCGATAAAAAGATGGATTTCTTTCTTCTATTTCCCGCAACATTTTTTGGACGTCTTTATAAACCGGATGGTCCGTAAAGTACGGATAAGTTTTTGGATTAAGCATCATCTCTTGATTGAATTTATGTATCGATATGACCTCATCGATGCGATTTGCCTGCATCAGACTGATAATCACGGATTGAACAACCGGATGGGTATCACCTGTAAGTAATGTTTTAAACATATCTAAATAAGGCGTAATATCTGATTGTTGTAAATGATTAATTAAGTGCCACTGCGCCAGGGTGTTGTGATTGTTCATCGCATCGTTTAGCTCACGCTTTGTTACCGTTATTTCTGAGCTAATCTCCTCATCAACGAGCGGTTCATTAATTTCTAATAAATTTTCAAATTGATGGCGATACGTAACGTCTTTTACATTAACAAGGACTGTTTCTAATAACTCTTTCACTTTTTTATGTTTATGAAATTGAAATAACAATGTCGCATAAATATGTATGTAAATCAGATAATCATCCGTATGTTGGTCAATCATTGTTTCTAAAAATAATTCCGCTTCTCGTAATTCACCTAATTCAGCTAAACAAGTCACTTTTGCGACCATGATGTCCACATCATGTACACCATAGGCTATTAACTCATCAAAGACGGGTAACGCCTTTTTATACTGATGTCCTCTAAAGTAATCAAACGCTTCTTTTTCTAGCCGCTCTTGTTCTTTTGGAAAGAGTACGAGCCGATTTGAACCTTGATCTTCTTTTTTCATCTCTTCACCCCCTCGTGTTAACTAATATGTCGATTTCTATCACTTTTAAAAATTTCAACTATGTATTTTGTCCTAGTTACAAGGATACCCTAAAATCGAAAAAAGTAAACAAGACTTTCAGACTTTTATCATCGTTTAACTTTTTATTTTTTCACCCCTTTTTGTGCACGTATATCTTCATCAACTGACCAAGCTTTTTCCTCCACTAACTTTCTTACCTTTTCAATCGCTTGATCTTCATATAAATGAATCACATGCTCTTCTAGGAACTTCACAAATTGATCCGTCGCGACACTGCCGATTTCTAAGTCAAATTCTGTTTCTAAATAACCTCTGATGGCATCTGTCGCTTTTACATACTCATCTCTATTTAAAGTCATAATTATCACCTCGTTACATTTAAGTATTGTTAAAAAGACTACTCACCCATTATAACGTAAAAATGAAAGTCTGCATAAGTCTCATAACGAAAAACCTCACAACCGATTTGGGCACAAAAATATCCCATGAAAGGTTCGAACTCCCGACCCACGGCTTAGACGGATATATACTCTAGTTTATTAAACCTTCTTATAAAAATACAATAACATAAAAAAGAGCCTTGATAGACTCTTAAATAGGTGACAACATGACTATTCTGAATCTACATAATTGGCACTAACGGTAATTTCATATTGATCTATTAGAAAATTAACGTTATATCTCGGAAAAATTTTAAACGTTTCGTTTGCTTTTATTTCTACAACGCCATGAATTTCATCATAATCTTTATTTACAAAAATAACCGTTTTATTTTCTGAGTTAGTTAACACATTCATAGCGTCATGATAATAAAATGACAAATGCTCAAATTGCAGCTCTTTCATTTTTGACCCCTCCCCTTTTACCAAGCACTTTATTATATCCATACAAACAATTATTTAACAACACATAATGGTCCTCCATTAGTCCCTAGATTCGGAAACTATAGCTTCTAGTAAAAACAAAAAACCTCACAACCGTTGAGGCTGTAAGGTTTTCGTTAGCATCCCAGGAGAGATTCGAACTCCCGACCCACGGCTTAGAAGGCGGTAAATTCTAGTATTTTACTTTTTCTTATAAAGCTACAGAACGCTATATAATAGGGTTTTGTAGCTTTTCTTTACCTTAAAATAACTTATGATTTTCTTTGATATTTTAGATTTTTTAAGAAATGGTCCCCGGATGGTCCCTAGAAATCAGCTTTTAAACTTAGGTGTTAGGGGAGTTAACCCTTTGAATTTTAACTATGCGTTATTGCTAGTTAGATGTTAGTTATTTTGACACAAATCACTCATAGTTTCAGGACTATCTCCTTTATAAGAAGTTCATTTAGCAGCTTTAACAAGTAGCAGAATTATAAATTAGGTATAGACCATAAAGAATTTGTTCATAAAAATGATTTAAGTATATGCCCTAAAAATTCTAAAAATATTTTAAATAAATGTAATTTTTTAAACTAAATGGTTAATTATAAGACGGGTATGCTTTATCAAGGATGGTAATCCTTCAAAAAAATTAACGCTAATCAATCTGAATAATACAACCCATAAAATAATAGAAATATTTACTGCTATCAAAGCCCAGAAAAGATGTTTGAAGGTTTTTTTAAGTTCTGCCAAAGGTTTGTCAATATAAATTTCTTCTATTTCTTTAACTTTTTCAGGCTGTAATATTGTAATTTCCCCAATAAAATGAAGGAAGTGTTCCTTAGCAAAATTGTATCTGGTGTATGCAGCATTCTTTTGGATTAGATAATAGACAAAGGAGAAAATAACAAACACTAAGATTATTAAAAATGTATATTTAAAAGTTAAGTTATTAAGCGATCCATATAATGTAGTAACTAATAAAAGGATTAAAGATAAAAGAGACGCTAAAATTGATGAATTGATTTTATCCGTTTGCTCATAAATAACTTTGGAAGTATTCATTGCTTCTTTTAATAGTTGATCTTTAGTTTTAAAGAAATCTTTAATGTTTTCCTCAATATAGTGCGTATAATAATGCTTAATAGTTTTTTCTATGTTTGGGAGTTTATTGTCAAACTCAGAAACAGTCTCACCGTCTAACAAATATAAGGAAATTACTTTTTTCGCAATTATATATTTCTCTGTATACTTCTGATTAGAAACAAGAAAAACTAGTATATCTTTGAGCTTGGTGTAGTTTTTTGTTTCAAATTCATCACTTATAGTAATTGAGATATTTTTATCGCCTCTAATTGTATAACGGTTTCCTTCTCTTTTATCAGCGAAACACTCAATAATCAATTTATAAAACGATACCATTATATAACTCTCTAATTGATAATTTGAATTTAAATTCATTTTACTGAAGAACGCATAGGGATTGAAATAAAAACTGTGATTACATGATTTGTTATGCGATAAATAATATTCGATATTATCTGCTATGTTAGAATCAATAATTTCTTTTTGTAAATTATTAATATCTACTTTATGGTTTATAGGTACAAAGTTGATTGTCTCAGTAGACACTTTGTTGGTGATACAAAAAGCACCTATATTTAATTTTGTGCCATCTCCTATTCTAGAAATATCATAAAAAGAAGTGAAAATAGATTTCAAATCAAAGAAGTAGTAGTCTAGATTCCCAAGGTCTTTCACAAAAAAATCCTTCTCTAAAATAATAGAAATATACTCTATACCTTTAACATTTGAACTCCCAAGTTCAATATCGTCGATAGTTTCTTGAATACCCTCATTAAAAGGATAACAATAAGCCTCAAATATCTCACACTTAGTATTTAGTTCATTTAAAAGTTCAACATCAATTCCCTCATGTGTTTTTATAGTTATTTTTTTAAATGATTCTATAATTATAGGGCAATGCAGTAATTGAACAATTGCTTGAAATTCAGTATAAGCCTCTAGTAATTTATTTGTACTCATTTCAAGCAACCCCCTTAGTTATTTTAAATCCCTATCAACATCTATATCCTTATCAATTTTAATAATTGTATTACCATCTTGATCATTATCTATCTTGACCTTATCCAGTATCGCTTTAGTGTATCTAAAATACAATTGATCTTTATTACCTCTGTAAATTATAAAAGAATCTTTTCTTTGCACAGTGAAAGAAGTTTGATGATCAGGAAACTTTTCTATAAAAGATTCAACAAATGATTGCGTTTTGTCTTTTATAAATAATTCTCTATCTTTTTTGTCATTATCAACATGATCGCTTAACACGTTATTGATTAATCTATCAAGTTGTATTCTAGAACCATTTGTAAATTCTCTGTCTATAGATTGGAAAATTTTATTTGCATCAACATCCGGCAAAATTGCTACCATCTTATCTTTTACTTCTTTAATCGCATGCCTGGTCATTATGTTGTCATTTAATATTTCAGCGGCTTGCAAATATGTTTCAAGGAAAAACTTTGCCGTTTCCCCTTCTCTTTGTTGCTTATCCATAACAAAAAGATCCGCTTTATGATCTGTACTTTTATTATATCTTATGATAGCACACTTATGTACACGGTCATTAGAGTCTGGTAAAATATTTTCCAGTGCCTTTAATGTCATTTCCTCTAAATCTAATTGCACGCCTTCTTTAGGATCTAATTTGATTAAAAATATACAATTCTCATGTCCATCTACTAAGACTTGACAAACAAAAAACGAACCGCTACTTTTAGAAGACGAATTCTTCATTATCGTAAATAAATTATTTGTTAATTCCTCGGACAACTGTAAAAAAGAATCGTTACTAATATCTTCAGAAAAACGATTGATTTTAGTCTTTACGGAAGCGTCCTTATCTATAAAGACACAACTTTTTGTTGACTTCCCATATCTAGTATCACGATAGTGCTCTTTAAAAAAACGATTAATTACTTTATTCTCTTCATTTAATGGAAAAATTCCACTTGCGATTTTAGCTTCAGATTTCTCAAGATCAATAACATTAATAGCCATTCTTAAGATTTGTAAATTATCATCTACAGTCATTATTTAGTCCTCCTTGTTGTTTATATATATTTAACATATCATATATTACTACAAAAAGGACTAAATTCTCTCATTTTTCACTTCTATTTACAGTATTTTTATTGATTATTAATTAAGGCTTAATTAAACTAAGCCCCTCACAAATCGTGAAGGGCTTTAACTCTATCTATTTTATAATCAAATCATTTTTATGAACAGCCGCAATCACTGTATGACCAGTTCCGACAACGATACGATTACTGTTAATCTGTATCACTTCATACGTTTTGTTATAGACAAAATTAGCAAGCGATTTACCTTCAAACGTTCTAGCGCCTTTCTTAATTTTAACTTTATCGCCGACTTTTAAAGGTATAGGTTTAGACGGTGTGACATTAATCGGATTGCCACCCTTGTTAGTTAAATAAACAGGGTAATCTATTTTTTTGAGTTTATCAGCAGTCTTGCGTGCATTAGCCTTACTTACAAAAGCACCAACTTGTACCTTGTATAAATTATCCGCTTTAATGATGTACGTATCAAAGCCGTCTTTCTTAAGTTCGTGTGATAAGTCAATAGCATTTGATTTATTCTTAAATGCACCAGTTTGTACACGCGTTAATTCGCCAGTTGGTTCTTTTTCTGCAACGTACTTAACACCGAAATAATCACAGATACCTTTCGCATGTTCTCTGGCTACTTCTTTTTGAAAATCCACATTGACCATTAACAATGCTTCACGTTTATTATCCATAAAACCATTTTCGCTTAAAACAGCGATCATTTTCGTTTCTCTGAGTACGTGGAAGTTGTTTTCTTTAATACCTCGATTCTTCTGTTTTGTACCTTGCTTAAGATACTTAATGATTGATTCAGCTAATTTACGGCTACCTTTTGCTCCGGGATAAACATGTACTGAAAAACCTTCCGGATTCGCACCGCCGAATGATCCATCAAACGCATTATAATGTACCGATATATACGCATCCACATTCTTAGAATTTGCTAAATTCGTACGTTGCGTAAGTGACACATCTCTATCCCCAGGTGCAACTAAAATTGATTTGATTCCACATCGGTCTAACTCCTCTTTTAACATATCGACAACCGCGCTGTTGAATTCGTTTTCGCGTATTTCACGATTCATTTCCGCTATATAAGGCGTTCTTTTACCCGCTGTATTAATACCGTGACCATCATCTAAAGCTACGTATACCATTTAAATCTCTCCTTTTTTAATGCATAGAAAAAACACCGCCAGATTGACGATGCTATCTATGATTTTAATTTTATTTAGGTTCTGTGTAAGTCATTGCTCGCTTACTGTCCTTAATGCCTTTTGTTGTCGGATCACTAACGATACCTAACAACGTCAACACGACAAATACCGCATTTATAAAGTTAACTGCTTCATTGCTGATTTTGTCGGCAGGAATCTCGTAACCAAACCAAGAGCCGACAATTTGACCAACTAATAAAATAGCAGGAATTATACTCAACCAAAACGCTTTGTTTTTTAATCTCACTTTAATGTTCATATTTATTCTCCTTCATTCTTAATTTTGTCTAATCTTTTGTGTGCTTGTTTACTTGATTCTTCTACGCGAGTGACTCGCTCACTTAAAGCACCTAACTGTCGTTCGTTCGCCCGTAGATCAATCCGTATATTTTCGACACCTAAACTAATACTGTCGAGTTTAGTTTCTATTACCGCTTCTCTAGTCGCGTCGTTTTTTATTGTTGTTTGATATTCAGTCGCTTGCTTTTGTTTATTTAGTTGATAACCTAACACGGCTATCATTACCGATGTAATCGATATAATCACACCTAACTCAATTGTCATGCTATCCCTCCAATCCATAATAAAAAGCACCTCGCTATGAGATGCTTAGTTCGTAATCTTCGTAGCCACTTCCTGTCTAACAATACCTTCGAGTGCAGTCAACGACTCATTACCTGCATATTGCGCTGACGTCAAAGGTATATAGCCATTCAAATTAATTGTGCGCTCATCGTTTTGACCGTTGAAATGTACCTGTACAGAATCAATTTGACCATCAACATAACGCATGCTGACGTTTGTAATCTGGATATTCATTATTCGTCACCTCCCTCAAACTGCTCACAAATATAATCATAGACAACAGCTTCTTGGCCACTGAATGTTTTATCACACTCATCAAGTATTTTTTTAACTGTTTTCAGCATTCCTTGATTATCTCCACCTTCGATAACGATTTCCTCATTGTACAACTCTTGAATGTCTGTTTGAAATGATTCTTGATCAACAATGTCATATTTATCATCTTTAATGATTGGTTTATCCTCATCGTCTTTATTTGCATGTTCTTCTGCTAATTGCTTTCTTTGTTCTTCTACTTCTTTTGATCGTTCGGCCAACAACTTAACAAACTTGGTACGATGTCTAGATTGTTTCCCTTTTAAAGATAAATGAAAAAGCAGGTCAATTGCCTGCCCTAGTTGTGCGTTTTTAATTTTAACTTGCATGTTAAGCAACTCCTTCTAATTGTTTTAGTCGTTGTTTTAATACTTGGTTTTCCATTTCTAAATAATTAATACGATCCGCGAGAGTATTTATACGCATTTCATGATCGTCATAAATACTAACGACTTCCTTAATGGCTTTAGCGTTATAGGATATAAAGTTATAAAGTGATGCTGACTTTTCTTCCACGTCCATAATTTCTTTAGGTGCTTTGTAACCATCGCCAATCACAAAACCTATATTATTTTGTAATCCTATGCCATTATCGACGTAATCAAATGTATACAAATCTAAATTATGACGATAATCATCTAGCACTGATTTATCAAATGGTACAATATTAGTTTTCTTTTCTAGCAACGATGATTGGTTAAACCCTGCAGCCGATAACTTTAAACCGCCTGAGCTAGATGAGAAATGTATTGTTCTTGATGCGAAACTTGAATTGCCACTTCCTGCGTAGAAAAACCTTGCATAAGAACCATCATCATACGATGCATTATATGGAAAGATAGTAAAGTAACCACTATCGTGTCTCATGACCCCGCGGACATTTCCAAAAACTCCGTTAGCACTATAAATGTTACCGTCGACTTTTAGACCACCGCCAATCCCAACACCAGGGACGTTAAAAGCATTGTACATAGCGGTACCGTCAAGGTATAAGCCTTGGTCACTAGCCTTAAGCAGAAGACCTCTATCACTCTCAATAACACAGTCAGTATAGTACTGATAGATTTCCATTGCTCGCAAGCCACTATTGTCTTTAAAAACTAAAGAGGCGATATCCCCGTGGTAACCACTTGTTTGAATTATATCCATTTCAATTGAGTTACTAGTTCCTTTAAAAATAAGCCCTCTATCATCAATACTGATAGTTCCGTTTGTACCAGTTTGTTTAAATGCTGAACCATTAATGTTCACACCATTTATTGTTCCTGCATTGATTGTGCCTAGATTACCAGTAATATCTGATAGCACCGTAACGGCACCAACAAGGTTAATCTTAGCAGCCTGTATCTTAATTGTTTCAGCTGTTTGATTAATGGATGATATTACACCATTTTTTTCAACACGTAATTCGATTTGGTCAGCTAATTGAGTAATCTCTGTCTCAGCATAATTCAAAACTACATCAATATTTGATTGCACATCTTCGGGTGCGGGTGTCCAGTCAGTAGCTTTGTTACCTTTTTCAAGTTTCATCTTCATGGATATATAGATTACATCATACCCTTGGAAGTTAAAGTGTAGCCTTGGAGCTATTGAATTGCTTGTAAACTTGACACCTCTAGTTAAAGTGTTGAACTCTGTATTTGTGATACTCCCGCTTAAACCTGTGTAACCTCCACTATTAGAGGATAAATACAAACTTTGATTACCTACATTAGTCCCTTCGCACATAACCTTTAACGAAAATATATAGTCAATACCCTTTTGTAGATGCGAATATTTTTCTGCAGGATCGAACACATGGTAAGATTGCGGGTTAGCAATCTTAATAACATTTTGTTCACCCATAAACTCACCTAGATACTCGATAGTAGTTCCTGTTTGAGATACTCTCATGTTCATTAGCGTGTTAGTGTTTTTTAATAAATTTCTCCCACCAACCTCTATATCTCCAATCGCACCACTTACATAACTTGCATCCACTTTGCTACTAATCTGATTCGCCTGAACAGTCAATTGTGCACTATTATCTGATACCGTCCCACTCAAAGCATCAACATCGGTTTGATTAGCTTTTAAAGCTATCGCTGTTTGATTTTGACCAATTAGTGTACTGTTTACGCTAATATCCTGTACAACACCATCCATGTCTGTTTGGTACTCTGTAACAGATACTTTATTTAATAACGCATTGTCTATCTCTGATATAGTGTACACGTCGTTTTTATTCGCTTTACTAACAAGTTGGCCATCTACATATATTAAATCCGCTTTATCCGCTAAATCAGTTGCAATCTCAGACATCTTATTATCGTACACTGTTTGTGCAACTGCGTAAGCTTGCGCTTGTTGTAGTGCTTCAGCTGACTTATCTTCTGCGTAGTTTTTAGCGTTAGTTTCTGCAGCTAACGAAACATTATCAGCGTGTGATTTAGCATCAATACCGACTGCTTCAGCAAAGTTTTTACCCTCGGTGAAAACTATGTCATCTTTATCATCTATCGTCAGTTTATTATACGTGTACTCGAGCATTTCAGCAGCACTGATTTTTTCTTTAATTTGGGCTTGCAGTTGTTTCCAAGCTGCATTAACCTGATCTTCTGAGTACTCGATAAAATCACCTAGTTCAACTGACTTTTCTCCTTTTTTCTTAATGGAGCGTTCTTGTGTGTGTACCCTAGCTTCTAAATAAAGTGGTGGTTTGAATTTTGTATCCTTTATTTTTATGGTATCGCCAAAACGTATTTTTTCGTGTTCAAGACCAATAACACTTTCCAAATCCATAATATCGGCTCTATATTGCACGACACTATTTATTCGCTTTTTTAATTCTATTTCTGTTAGCTCTCTTAACCTTGATTCGGTCATGTCTATGTCCGTTGATTGCGTTTCATAAGTTTCAATGATGTGTTGTCCATTTCTACCCCAACGTTGTAACGCTTCAACATTTTCAACCGTTACTTCTAACCTTGAGCCATCCTCTCTTATTGGTCCTAACCCAAACAGCGACGTGACAACGTTTGAGAAATCTTCTTTACGTTCTATACTTGATAAATCTTTACCGATTTCAACTTCTCTACCTTGCCAAATTCCGACTCGCTCAACTAAATCTACGTATCTCTTGATTATTTTTGTACCATCTGATTTAACTCTAAAATGCAATTCCAAATCAAACTCACTTGCGATTTTTTTCAAATACTTATAAGGATTCGTGTAGTCCTCAAATATTAATGTCTTTACACCCTTGAAAGCAATATCACCAACTTCAACATCCGTACCTGACAACGCTAACCTCGCATGAGACTCAGCACTTAAAACATCTGTCGTATGAGGTTTAATTATTTTAGCGTTTTTCAGTGTTAAATAACTAGCAGATGTGAAGACCTCACATTTTAAAACTCCTGCCGAACGATACTTTATAGTATGTGTTATTATAAATTCTATCAATTCCCCATCGTCATCATTTATAACAATGCGGTTTTTATTTGTAAGGTGTTCAGAAAATTTCTTATCGGCAAATGTTGTAAAATCAAATGTTTCTAACGTATCTTTTAAAGACTTTTTATGTTTGTCTAGCCAGAAAGAATCTTCCGATATATCATCTAAAATAACATCTGTTTCACGATGAGTAATGTGTATCATTTATAACTCACCTCCCTTACTTAAAAGTCTCTCTATATTTAGTCGTGATATTAAATGAATCAAATGGTGCAACTGTTAGTTTATTCTCACCTGGCTCTAACCCAAAGTAGCTCGCACCAAATTGTTTTAAATCTTTTCGCGCCTCTCCATTAACTAAGATTACTTTATCTTTGTGATCAAACGTTATGATGTCGCCTGCAATAAAAGGTGTATCAATTTCGTTAGCGTTAATAGGCTGATTTATTTTATCGACACTCACAGAATATACGCCCAAAGTATGAGGATGGGGGTAATTGTCGTATTTGGCAATATGAATCGCCACTTGAGCTACCTTGTTGCTGTACTTATTTTCATAATCGGTCCAGTTCACCCATCGTCTCGTGTGATGCCGACCATTTGTCACTTTTGCAAAGTACGCATACCAGTGATTTCCTTCACGTTGTATTCTCAAAATGCCCGAAAAGTCATTCCAGTTGCCTCTTTTATCGCCATACTCATAAATCAACGAATGAAAATCAGTTAGAGAACCAGCTTTTGCAACTCCATACATATTGGCTGTTCTAGCTGATGCGTCATGCATACCAACTGTTGCAACCATATTTCCGTTCACATCAAGCAAAGATATATACACTCTTCCAAGTAAATCAGCAGAAGTCTCATTATACAAACTAACAAAAGCTTGCATACGAAAATCCTGTACTGTTTCCGGTAAGCTTGTTTTTACAGCGGGACCATGCCAAACCTTTGTACCCGCGCCATAATCGGACGGCTGAAATCGTGTGCCTTCACGAACGGCCATCTGACCAGAGATAACCCCATCGACTTCCCCCGTATTTCCTGTCGACCATCCGGTTAAAGTATTACAGTCAGAATAAAAAATCCGTTCATATTTTTGATAAGTTTTCGTTTCAACATCAATAGGACTGCCAATCATCATATACTCGTCGTGTTGATTCTGTATCATTGCAAACGTGACAGGCGTTAATACCTCTAACTCAAAGACTGGTTTTGATTCATGTGTGCCTTCATTGGTCACTGAAACATAATCAGATGGGAAGGTGTAAGGTATTTCTGGACCGTATGCGTAGGGGTCAGGACATATGAAAGTGATTGTTCCTCTTCGCTGGTTTCCAAAACGCGCAAAATCAGATATATCACCTTCAACTTTTGCGTAGTAAACTCGATCTGGTTCGTCAGGAAATTGTAACTCGACTGGTTCGTTTGTCAATAACCAAGATTTTAATTGATCTAGTTTATCAAGCGCATCAACATCATCTTCAACTATAAATCCCACAGGTTGATTGATATATAATACGTCTGTTTTACTTGATTGAATATATGCTCCATCTTTGCCGGGTACACGTAATAAGTTATTAGTGATAGGAGCAAAAGGAGACTTTTGACGTCCTTCAAGTAGATATAGCCATTCTTTCGTTTCGCCATTAAATAATAATTTATTATGTTGCAAATCGCTCCCTCACTTCCTTATCACGATTCTGCATTTCAGTAACGTGTTTATATGTGTGTCTACTTAGCTCTCTTCCATCCATCTGATTGATTACTGTTGTATAAATGACAGCTTCTCCCGTCAATTGACTAGTATTGTTTAAACTATCAATTATCCGACTTGCTTCACCACTTGGCCTAGCGCCTGTCGCATATCCAGGTATACGATTTAAAGCTTTTAAGATATTTTTAGTCTCGTCATGAGTAAAGACTTGATAGCCGCTCGGACGATTGTACATACCATAATCGAGCATCTCCCACCGATTACCGAGACGACCTAACTCATAACCTTCTTCACCTGCTAAAAATTGACCGCCAGGGTGGTAGTCTGTTCCTGTTGCGTAACTAAAACGAGCTAAATTTGATGACTTGGTCTGATAGTTAGGCTCTCTTATAGTTGGTGCAGAAACAGATATTTTCCGTTGGAATATACTTTTAATATTTCCCCATATCCTCGAAGCGTCTTCTTGTAACTCAAACCACCTATTGATGAGTGGTTTTTTCATTGTAATGCTATCTCCGGTGAATGAATGCTTAATATCTTTAAATGTACTTGATGCATCTTTCCTTAAACCCATGAAATTTTTAAGATTGCTATCAATTAATTTATCCCATGCGGTTTTTATTTCGCCTGTAGCTAAGTTAATTTCCTTAATTAATTCTGGATTTTTCTCAATAGCTTCATCAATAACTGCTTGATGCATTTCTTTTGCACTGGCAATAGTTTCATCTTTTTGTCTTCTAGCTTCTTCAATAAGCTTGTCAGCTTGTTCTTTAGATAGTTCACCAGTAACATCTCGTGCATTTTCAAAAGCAAGTTTTTGTTGATAGAATTGTTCTTCAGCTTCTTTTATTACTTCGTTCTTTTGTTCATAAGAGTTTGAAATAACTTCTGATGCCTGTCTTTTAGTTATTGTATCAGCCTGTTCTCTCATTCTTTCAAGAATAATCGTTTGCTCTTTTTCACTTTCAGTCATAATTTCTATTGCCGTATTTTGACCTTCTTCTAACAAGCGATTAATCTCATTTTGTTCTTTCTCAGTAATACCTCTACCTTCTTCATAAGCTTTGTTCATAATCTCTATTGCTTTTGCATAACTCTCTTCAGCTTGATTAACTCTCTCATCATAACTTTTTGTGACACTTTCTAATATCTCCGCTTGCTCTTTTGCACTTATATCCTTTGTTTCTTTAAATAATTCCTTTACGGCCTCAAGACTTTCGCTTTTCTGTTCTTGAAGACTAGATACAATTTGTTCTTTCATTTCTCCGAAAGTTTCTACCATCGAATCTTTCATATCTTCTGATACTGTTTTACCCGTCCAGGAGAGTTCATTAAGTAAAACTGTAGCTTCTGAATTAAGTTCTAAAAAACTACCCAGAGACTCTTCTGTAGTTTTTGATACACCTTCACCAAATAACTCCACCTCTGGTATTAATTCTTGGCTAAAGTGTTTATACAAACCATATGATGCTAACCCTGCGGCTGCTAATCCTCCGGCTAGAATAGGTAAACTTCCTCCTGTGCCAGCCAATCCTGCAATGCTACTATTTAAGGTATTACCTGTTGCTCCTCTATTACCAATGGCTTTTGTTAAATTCCCAATGCCTCTAAGAGCTGAACCAGTCATTGTTGTAAATCCACCAAATGCTATTGATGCTGGACCGATTGCGGCCGTTAACCCAATTAATTTAAGAATAGTCTGTTGTTGTTCTTCATCCATATCAGCAAATGCTTGTGCACCATCCTCTAACTTTTTAATCAGAGGTTCTGCTGCATCAATGGCATCCATAATTGCGGGAGCCAGTGCGTCACCTAAACTAATCGCAACATCTTTTATACGGTTCCACATGATTTTTAGTTGTGATTCGGTGGTACCGTATCTTTTTTCAGCCTCTTCAGTTAATGCTGTATTTTCGTCCCACGCATCTGATCCAATCTGGACCGCCTCTGTGAATACGTCTGTTGCTCCTGCAGCACGAAGTAACGTATCACGTAATCGTACTTCTTTAATACCCATGTCATCTAAAATGCCAATGGCGGATAATCCGCGTTCTTCAGCTGTGGATAAACCATCAATGAAACTAATAATTGCTCCTGTCGCATCCTTCTCATAAGCCTTTTTGAAGTCTTCTGCGGAAACACCCGCAACTTTTGCGAAGTTCTCTAAATCTTTTCCACCTTGTTCTGCTGCCAATTGCATATTAATCATGACTTTACTAAACGCTGAACCACCAGCCTCTGCCTCAATACCTACAGAGGATAGTGCGCCAGCGAATGCTAATATCTGCGATTCAGTCAAACCGACTTGAGCGCCCGCACCGGCTAATCTCATTGCCATACTACTAATTTCTGATTCAGTTGTGGCCAAGTTGTTACCAAGCGCAACGATTGTGGAACCTAACTTACCAAAGTCATCTTGACTCATGCCTACGATGTTAGCGAATCGAGCGAATTCAGTAGCTGCTTGTTCACTCGTTAAATTAGTTGCTTCACCTAAATCAATCATAGTCCGGGTAAATTCTTCTACCTTTTCCGTTTCAATACCTAATTGCCCTGCCGATTCAGCGACAGCAGCTATCTGTTCTGTGGTAGCAGGAATGTCTTTGGCCATGTCTCTGATGCCTTGCCGTAGACTCTCGATTTGTTTAGCTGAACCGTCAACGGTCTTTTCTACACCTGCAAAGGCAGATTCAAAATCTACTGACGCTTTAAATACAGCAGCACCACCCGCAACAATAGGGGCTGTTACTCGCATAGAATAACTTTTTCCGAAATCCGTCATACTTCTGCCTATCGACTGCATTCTTTCACCTGTTGAATCTAGTTGATTTCCCAATCGCTTCAAAGGATTGATCTGATCGTCTATTGCTTTATTAATATTTTTAAGTTGAGATTCTGTACGATTCATTTGCGCAGTAGCGTTGTTATATTCAGCAGAAAGATTCTTTGTTTGTTGTGCATCTTCTCCTTTGATGCGTTTCGATTCTTCGTAACGTTGTCTCAGTTCTTTCACTTTTTCTTGTTGAGTCTGAAATCGTCTCGTAAGAATATCTGACTGCTCACGCAATCCTTTTAGGCTGTTTGTATAATCTTTACCACTTGACCGCGCTAAATTCATTTCGGATTTTAAACCCTTTAAATCTTGAGCGAATCCTTTTAAGGACCTCGTCGCTCC